>JAQVZT010000208.1 GCA_028708055.1 Methanothrix sp. | reverse complement strand
AGGCTGGAACCGGAGTGCCGGAAAGCTTTCCCCAGGCTTCGCGAGGCTACGGCCCCACCTTCGGGCTGAACGAGAGGGAGTTGGAACAGGTAGCGCGCCATAAGATCGCCGTTTTGCATCTGGGCAATGTGCGCTCGCACGTCATCCACAAGGCTAAGGAGGTCCTGGCACAGATTGATATTCCCGTGGTGGTAGTGGCCCAGTGCCCCATGGATATGGAGGATTTTGCCAAGGAAGGCATCAAGACGCGCGCCGTCAAACCGGCCTATCAGAAGACGGAGACCAAAGGCGAGGTAGTGGATATCGTTACCGGCATAACTCGCGGTGCCACCTGTACCAGAGTCAAGCTCAACACACTGGCCAAGGTTTTAAACAAGCATCTGGCCGAGATCAACGCCCGTGAAGCTGAGGAATCCAGGAAAAAGAAGAGATAGCGGCCTGTGGTCGGCGATCGTAGGTTCTAGAATCATCCAAAAACTATTTCGCCAGGCAATCTAATGATAGCCTCCCATCATCAAGGAGTGGGCAATGGCGAGAGACACAAGCAGCAATAATTCGGATAGTAATAGGGCGATCCAGGTCATCGAGGCCACGCTGTTGTCCGCCGCAGATAAGCTTCGCGACAACCCGGACAGGAAAAAACAGATTAAGATATTGGGCCTGAATTTGGGAATTGCCGCTGCCGATATAATTACCTTAAAGCTGTTGATTGGGGGCGGTGCATTAGCAACCTCCTTTGGCGTCACAATCATCTTTCTAAGCGCCGTCGGGGTAACCTACGGCAATTACAGGCTCTTTGCCGAACCTGAAGAATTAATTCCACCGGATGTATATTATAAAGAAAAATTGATTGAGCACCTTGGAATCAAAACATTCGAAGAAAACACTAAAATGGCGATCGATCAGATTGAGAGATTGCAGAAAAAGAATAATACTATCCGGAACATTCTTCCGCAGATCTTCGGGGACTCAAAGATCACCATCAAAAAATTTACTGCAGCCATCGACGAGGTGAATAATTCATTTTTTAAGAATATCCAAAACATAATCTATAAGCTGGATATATTCGATGAAGACGACTACAAATTGAGAAGAGATCACCACGAGGCAAGAACCGGTTCACAGCAACTCAGTGAGGAGAACTATAATGAATATGTCACATCCATTGAGGCCGCCATTGAAGAGAATGAACAGATCCTGCTGATGTTGGAAAAGTTCGTGCTTAGGATCATAGACCTAAAATCCTCAGACAGCGGCAAAAGGAAGCAAACGACAGAAATGATCGATGAGTTGATAGATCTATTAGATAAATTTAGGTAGTTAGTGGGTGATATCAACATGGTAAGCGAACGCGACAAAAAAGTAATTTTCAAGATAATAGGAGCCGCACTTGCAGTATTTATCATAGTATTGATAATTACTGGTCCGGACATTTTCAAAATAATTCAAGGAATAATCGACGGAACGAATACTACAACCATAGATCCGGACAAAATCGTCTCAAAACTGGACGAGATCGTCTCAACCATCAATGTGAATACAGTCACCCATCTGCCGTACACGAATATCCCTCAACCCCTAGACACGATTGACACCTTGCCCGATATAAAATCCGAATACCCGCCGCAGGTGAACGAAAGCACGCCAAGCTACATCGAAATATTTTCCTCAACGGAAAAAGCCGGCAGCGGTACTGACGGCTGGCTGACGGAAGTGGCCAAGGACTTCAATGACGCGGCCATAATGATTGACGGCAAACAGGTATCGGTAAGGCTCAGAGGAATCCCATCCGGACAAGGGGCCGATTATATTACTTCCAGGAAGTATCTGCCGGATGCCTATACGCCGTCCAATGAACTCTGGGGCGAGATAATAGTCTCCAGAGGGGCGAAAGCCCAGTTGGTGCAAAAGAGACTTGCCGGCAATGTGGCCGGGATACTGCTCACCAAATCCAAGAAGGACGAGCTGACAGCCAAATACGGGACAATCAATATCAAGACTATCATCGATGCTGTCACGAACAACGAACTGTTGATGGGCTACACCGATCCTTTTACCAGTTCAACCGGGCTGAACTTTTTGCTTTCAGCTTTGCAGACTTCTAACAGCAGCAACTTATTTAGCGATAAAACAAAAGCAGGATCTAAGAGCTTCCAGGCCAATATTCCCATTGTTGCCATTACTACTCTCGAATTGAAGAATAAAGCCATATCAGGTGATCTGGATTGTCTTATCCTGGAATACCAGACCTATATGAACACACCGGAAATCAGGTCCTACGAATTCATCCCCTTTGGGGTCAGACATGACAGCCCGATGTATGCCATTGGCGAACTATCGGCGGATAAAATGAAGATCCTGAATAAGTTCGTAGAATTCACCCAGCAGGAGAAGTACCAGGCCCTGGCCACCAGATATGGTTTCAACGGGCTTAATGAATACCAAGCAGAAGGGGAGTCCGTCAGCGGCGATGTGATCATTCAGGCCCAAAAACTGTGGAAAGATACGAAAGAAACCGGAAAAGATATCTGTGCAGTCTTCGTGGCGGATGTCTCCGGCAGCATGGACGGCGAACCGCTGAATAATTTAAGACGTTCATTGATCAATGGGCAATACTATATCGGCAAGGACAATCTGATTGGCCTGATATCATATTCCAAGGACGTCAATATCGATCTGCCCATTGCCAAATTCGATCTGAAACAGAGGTCCTTATTTGCCGGAGCGGTTCGAGATTTGCAGGCCGGCGGCAGCACATCGACCTTCGATGCGATTGCCGTCGCCATGAAAATGCTCGTAGATCAGAAGGCGGTAGGTCCTGATGCAGACCCCAATCTGAAACCGAAGATTTTCCTTCTCAGCGACGGCAACTCAAATACGGGCCATTCGGCAGAAGACATTAGAGGCATCGCGAAAGCTCTTGGAATGCCTATATACACAATCGGCTATAATGCGAACCTCCCGGAGTTAATAGAGATCGCCGGCTGGAATGAAGCAGTCTGTATTAACGCCGATACCGAAGACGTTGTTTACAAACTGAAAAATCTGTTTATTATCACGCTGTAAGTATAGGAGAGGTTGGAAATGGCTTTTACCATGGAAGTGCCTGATGTTGCTGCGATCAAGAAAGAGGAAGAAGAAGCCCAGCTTCGGGCTATAGCGGAAAACAATGTTGCGGAGATTATGACCCTGGATATCGAGGAATATGCTAAAAGGAGGATTATCAGCCAGGGAATCGAGCTCTTGGGGGCTGAGACGATGAAACTCTCAGAAGCCGAAAATTCTTTGCTGCAGGTGACAGTAGGCAAGCTCTCCAAAGATGGCGATGAAGGCGGATCTGTGGCAAAAAGTCTTGTGGATTTGCAGCGGGAATTCAGACGCCTGGACCCCAGCCCGCTTTATTTCAAAAAGACCGGCATTTTGGGAAAGCTGCTTGATCAGATCATGGACTATTATGCCAGATACCAGAAAGCAAATGACGTGATTGTGAAGATCACCGACTCTTTGGAGAGAGGGAGAAGAACTCTGAAAGACGATAACACCACTCTGGAGTTGGAACAGCAGGCAATGCGCATTTTGACTAAAAAGCTGAAGAATGAGATCCGGCTTGCTATCCTGATGATCGAAGAGATTGAAAAAGAGATCGAAGCTGCCAAAGCCAGGAATGAAGACCAGGAAAAAATTATATTTGTCACCGATGAAGTCCTTTCTCCGCTGCAGCAGCGGCTCATGGATATACAGACGATGATCGTCGTCAATCAGCAAGGGGTAATGACGACAGAGATTGTGATCAGAATTAATAAAGAACTGATGCGCGGGGTAGAAAGGGCCAAGAATGTGACCATTCCCGCGTTTCGAAACTCAGTGATGGTTGCCAGTGCTCTCTATAACCAGAAAATTGTCCTTGAGAAGATCAAAAAGCTCAATAATTTCACGGAAGAAATTATCATTGACAACGCGGAAAAGCTGAAGGAACATGGGCCGGAAATCCAGAGACTAGCAATGGAAGCTACTATCTCAGTCGAAAAGCTGAAGACTGCCCATGACAATGTCATGGAAGCGATCGATTTAACCATCCAATACAGGCGAGAAGCTCTACCCAAGATTAGGATTATCATCGAAGAGTTGATAAAATTGACTGCCAAAGGCGAAGAGCAGATCCAAAAGCAGGAGAAGGGCCAAAAAATTAGAGCTATAGCTGGATAGTGCATTATCATCGCGCCGCCTGGGGCCTTGACCGCAGCAAGGCCGTTCTCCTCGCAGGAAGAGGCCTCCCACCCTCGGCGTCTTCGCTCCCGATCGGGACGAAGACGATTAATACTATTTTCCCGATGGTATCCTTGATGAAGCTCGTAGTTCTCTTAGGCGACGGCATGGCAGACCTGCCGCTGGCGCAGTTGCAGGGCAAAACCACCTTACAGGCGGCCAAAAAGCCCAACATGGACCGGCTGGCGCGGCTGGGCCGCAGCGGTCTGGCCCAGACCGTTCCGCAAGGTTTTCCGCCGGGAAGCGATGTCGCGAACCTTTCCGTCATGGGCTATTCGCCCAGCCGGCACTACTCCGGTCGCGCGCCTCTGGAGGCGGCAGCCATGGGCGTCGCGCTTGCCGAAGGCGACATAGCCTTTCGCTGCAATTTTGTGACCATTGAGAATGGCGTCATGTCGGACTACAGCGCCGGGCACATCACCACCGAGGAGGGCCGGGAGCTAATTGAGGCTTTGCAGCCTCTGATGCCGCAGCGTCGGCTCTACGCCGGCGTAAGCTACAGAAATCTGCTCGTCTTGCAGGCCGGCGCGAAGGCCCTCTGCACGCCACCACACGACATCAGCGACCAGCCGGTGACAGAGCACCTGCCTCGCGGCCCGGACGCAGAACTGCTCATCCGGCTCATGGAGACGGCCCAACCCGTTCTGGCCGGCCATCCCGTTAACGAAAAGCGCATCGCCGCCGGAAAGCGCCCCGCCAATGCCATCTGGCTCTGGGGGCAGGGGCCGGCTCCGGCTATGCCATCCTTTGCGGAGAGGTACGGGTTGAAAGGAGCCATGATCTCGGCGGTGGACCTGCTCAAAGGCATCGGCAGGTATGCCGGGCTACAGGTCATCGATGTTCTCGGCGCCACCGGCAATATCGATACCAACTAC
>JAQVZT010000207.1 GCA_028708055.1 Methanothrix sp. | reverse complement strand
TGGGAAGTGAGGTGTCACTCAAGGACTTCCGCAAGGACATCATCATCGAAGTCTACAATGAAGCAGGTCAGCTGGCTCTGGCATACAGGATCTATCGCTGCTGGGTATCGGAATTCCAGGCAATGCCTGATCTGGACGCCAATGCCAATGCCATATCCATAGAGCACATCAAGCTGGAGAACGAGGGCTGGGAGAGAGACGCAGAGGTCACTGAACCTACAGAACAGGCAGTACAATAATGCGATCTTTGAGGAACTCGGAACTCATCGATTTATGGGAATGGGGCCAGAACAAGCCCTCTCTTCAGCAGGCCCTCATCATTCTTTCAGCCGCATACCCCGATATGACGCTAGAGGACCTGACCGGCCTGACCATGGGAGAGCGCGACAGCATGCTATTGCGGCTGAGGGAGAGCATCTTTGGTCATCGAATTCTTGGGCTGGCCTCCTGTCCGAATTGCGGCGAAAAGCTGGAATTATCCTTTGATGTAGCTGATATTCTGGACAGAGACCTGAACATATGCCAAAAGGTTGAGCCTCTCGTGATCGAGGAGTTTACAGTTTTTTTTCGCTTGCCAACCATTTTCGATCTGATGCAAAGCAATGCCCAGGATGTGCCGACGATGAGGAGACAACTCCTGCAATGCTGCATCTCAAGAGCTGAAAATGACGGCAGGGAATACGATGCAAATCTTCTCTCTGAAGCGGTGTTGGAGGCGGTCGTCGATCAGATGGGGAAAGCCGATCCTCATGGCGATCTCCAGATTGATATCTCCTGCCCTTTATGTCATCAGGAGAATCAGTTGCCCTTTGATATAGTATCTTTCCTCTGGATAGAGATTGACACCTGGGCTCGCCGCCTTCTAGAGGAGGTCCATATCCTGGCCAGGGCCTACTGCTGGAGCGAGGGGGAGATTCTGGCCATGAGCTCAATGCGAAGACAAATTTATCTCAATCTGGTGGCTCAATGAGCGACTATCTGAGCAGCATTGCGGCACGAAGTCTGAAACAGGTGAAGGTCATATTGCCCAGGATTGCTTCTCGATATGAACCTATGGCTGGAACTGACTTCGCCATCTCTCCATTCACAGATCATGCGGACCTCAGGGGCCAGAAGGCATTCTTGGGAGAGAATGATGATTCGTTTGGGCATGATTTAAGGATAGAAACAGTCCAGCCTTCTCGCAGTACTCTGGCTCGTGATCACCATTCTTTGCCTCCTGTCTTTCGACCCCTCGCCCTTAAAAGAGCTACTAAATTCAGCGTCGACCAAGCTGATGAAAAAAGATCTCTGACTGACACTTCCCTTAAGCGGAAGCGTGGCAGGAGAAGCTCAATGAGCCATTCTAAGCCGGCTCCGATGATATCACGTATGTTTCAGAACGATGGCAATCCAGCCCGCAGCGACCATAGCAGCCTCATAACGACCCGACAAAGAAACGTATCCTTCCCGCGTGTAGCTCTGATTAGCTCGGCCAGGAATGGAGCCTCCCAAACAGAAAAGGTGGATCTAAAGAGGAATGATAGTTCGGACTCGTCTGTTCCCTCTATAATCGCGGTCTCCTCAGCAAAGAGGCCTGAAGCTGCCGCTTCCGGCCGGGATTCGGTGGCAATGCCATCTTCTTCGGGAACTGCAAAATCTGAGCTTTCGATTGATGTCTCTTTTCATGCTGCTTCTGCCTTTGCTGGGAATGTGACGCCTCAGGCGAAGCAGCCCGACCCAGAAATGAAGGTTTTGGGCGCGAGCCCTGACAGAGGGTCCAAAGTTGGTGCAAAGATTGCAGTTGAGCAGATCCAATCCCCGGAAGGTGGGCTCTGGGATGAGATGAAGAGAGCTACCCCGATCAAAGACAGATCCTCCGGCAACCTGGGGAGCTCAGAAGCAATGCCGATCGATGATACAAAATCATCCAGGTTTAAAACGATCGGCACAGGCCCAAGAGACAGAGATTTGAAAGTCCAGGCTAAAGGAATCCATGACAAAGCCTCTATGGAACGAGTTATAGCAGAAACTTCCTCTTCATTGGATGGGGCAGCCCAAAAAGCAGATCCCGGGCACTTTTGGTCCGGCTATCCAGAAGGACGAGAATCGAAAATCCGTGTAAAGGTTGTCTCACCCCAGATAATTGCCAATGCCATTGAACATGGATCGATGAATCCTGATCCTCGAGTGGAGGGGCCCAATATCCATGTGACCATAGGGCGAATTGAGATCAAGGCAACTCCTCCACCGGCAACAACACAACAGCGACGGACTTTGCCTAGTACTATGAGCCTGAATGAATACTTGCGCCAGCGTGCAGGAGGAGATGGAAAGTGAGCAACGCTCTTTCAATTGTAACCGTTACTGACACATTGAGAAATTTGCTCCTGAATGCGATCAATGCCGATGATGAACTGGCCGGCGCTCAGGTAACAACCTCGCCCCTGGACAAGGCGCGAGGAGGGGGCACTCCCAATCAGCTCAACCTATTTCTCTATCAGACGGCCATAAACCCTGCCTGGTGCAATATGGTTATCCCTGCCCGGGTCAAGGGCGGAGAGTCTGGCTTTCCCCCTCTGGCATTGGATCTCTACTACCTCGTTACTGCTTACGGAAGCAAAGATGATGAGACCTTGAGCCACCGCCTTCTCGGCCAGGCCATGAGGTGCCTTTATGATCATACCACTCTGGAAACCGATGAGTTGCGAAATGCTTTGCCGGGAAACGATCTCCATGCTCAAGGAGAGCGAGTGCGAATCACCCTTCAACCTCTCTCTTTGGAGGAGATTTCCAAGCTATGGACCGCCTTCCAAACCCAGTATCGACTCTCAGCCGCGTATAAGGTATCCGTGGTGCTCATAGAGAGCACAAAGGATGCCAAATCAGCTCTGCCGGTGCTGACCCGAGGAAAGGAAGATCGAGGAGCTGCAGTCCTGGGGTCTCTGTATCCTTCCCTCACAGAGGCGGTTCCACCAGCACCTATGCCCAGCCTCGGATTGGGGCAAGACCTGGAGATCAGGGGAAATAATCTGGATAAAAATGTTGTAAAGGTAAGGATCAGTGGCCGGCATCTATCTCAGCCCATTGAACTGGATCCCCTCTCGGGAGGGACATCTGAGTCGCTCAGGGTTCACATCAAAGATGAGAGCGAAGATGATGGTGCACTTGCCAGGTGGGCTCCCGGCTTCTATACTGTGTCACTGATGATAGATCTCCCTGAGATTGCCCATTGGGCCACTAACGAGGTGCCCTTCGCCCTGGCACCTGATATTGCTATCGAAACCACGCCCAAAGATCCTCCGCCCGGGGATCTGGCCCTCAGCATCACCTGCAGACCCAGGATCAGGGAGGATCAGAAGGTGACACTGCTCTTTGGATCCCAACAGATATCTGTAGCATCAGTGACGGCGACGGACGCTTCTGAGCCAACAAATCTCAAGTTCTTCATCCCCGATGTCAAGGCAGGATCTTACGTCGTCAGACTGCGCGTCGATGGAGTGGATAGCCTGTCCGCAGAGATCTCGGAATTGACATCCAGATTGGAGTTCAAAAAAGGCCATAAGGTGATTGTGGCATGATACCTGCGGACTGGCAGCAGAAGAACGATGAATATCTCGCTTTGGCCCTTGCCTGGCTGCGCCTGCGTCTGGAATTGCAGGCCCAGCCGGAGTCTGAGCAGGAGACGAAAGCATCCCAGGGTGTTACTGATCCTGCTCCTGCCGGTCAGCAATCGGATGGTAGTCCTGAAAAGAAGGATTGGGGTCAATCTGAGGAGAACAGAGCCCAAAGCCCTGCCACATCGACGGAAAGACAGGGTTGGATTAAGAAGCTATTGACGGGCGAACTCTCTTCCAGGGAGACTCCGGCTGACTCTTTGAAGGTTGATCTTGAACCCAATGCGACTGGAGCTCTTCATGCAGAGCGGGAAGATCCAAAGGAGGAGCCTCAGCCATCAGCGAAGAAGGTGGATGTCGCTCAGGCGGCCATAAATATGGAAGAGGCAGGAAAGGTCGAGCCACCTCCCGCTCTGATAATGCTCAGCCAGCGTCTAGGCCTATCTCGCTTTGAGCAGGATCTGCTCCTCCTCTCTGCAGCCATGGAGCTTGACACAAGGATGGAAGGGCTATGCTCCAGGGCTCAAGACGATATGGCAAGGCCCTATCCAACCTTTGCCCTGGGGCTTGCTCTCTTTGATAATCCATCCTGGGATGCGCTCTCGCCTCATGGGCCTCTGCGCTACTGGCAGCTTCTGGAGATTCACCAGGCTGCGGCCCAGCCGCTCACCTCCAGTGCCCTTCGAGCTGATGAGAGAATAGTGAGCTTCATCAAGGGCCTGAATTACCCGGACGACCGGCTGAGCCGCATTCTCGTTCCGCTGCGCCTCTCGAATGGGAAGGCAGATCTTCCCCCCTCTCAGTCTGCTTTTGTCGAGGAAGCAGTGCAGTATCTTGGCCAGGGAGCAGAGAGAGGACGATTTCCCGCAATCCAGCTCCTCGGATGGGACGGGCAGAGCAAGCGGCTTGTGGCAGGAAGTGCCGCCTCCAGGCTTGGCCTTCACCTCTATCGTCTGCCAGCAGAGCTCTTGCCTACTGATGTCGCAGAGCTTGAGACTTTAGCCAGGCTCTGGCAGAGGGAGAGCCTATTGCTCCCGGTTGCTCTTTACCTGGATGCCCAGAACATCGATCGAAGCAGCCGCAATGAAGCGGCATCGGCGGCGTCGGCGGTCGATCGATTCTTAGGGCGTCTGAGCTGTATCGTGTTCTTGGATGTTGGAGAGACCTGGCAGTTCTCCTGGGGTGAGGGGATAGGAATTGAAGTCTCCAAGCCCACGCCCCAGGAGCAGAAGGCCGCCTGGGCTGCTGCTTTGGGAAAAGAGGAGAATGGAACAGCTGATCTTCTGGCAGGCCAGTTCAACCTCAGTCTGGCGGGAATAGGTCAGGTGATCTCTGGAGCGAAGGAGGACCAATCGGCCCTGCCGCTCAAAGACAGACTCTGGAAGGGCTGCCTGGCACTCACCAGGCCTCGACTGGATGTGCTGGCGCAACGCATTGATGCTCGCGCTGGATGGGATGATATAGTCCTTCCTGCAGCCGAGTCTAATCTCCTGCATCAGATCGCAGATCAGGTCCGCAATCGCAGCCAGGTCTATGATCGTTGGGGGTTTCGCAGGGA
>JAQVZT010000206.1 GCA_028708055.1 Methanothrix sp. | reverse complement strand
ATTCATCAATTTCTCTAATTCGTAACATATTTATCACACCAATTGTGAAATTATGAGTACATAATGATAAATATTTGGCCTGATCATGCTCTTCATATCTCACGATATGGAGGTTGTAAGACATATTAGCGACCGCATTGCTGTGATGGAAAATGGAAAGATAATCAATAGTCTCAAGGATATCTGCTGAATGCAACCGACAGCAATAATACAATTGTGATCAGCAGAACTGACATATATTTTTCACTTTTCTCTTCAGTCTCGCTATCAGCATCACTTATCTCTGTTTCATTCCAAGCGACATCAGTCAGATTGGCCTCTATCTTTGCTTGCACATCTATCTCAAGTGCCTGCATACTCGTATGGTATTCGTTCCCCCGCACGTCCCGATAGCTGATCTCGTTGGGTGGAAGACGAAGGGTTCCCTGTTTGATGCAGCGCAGCTGGTAATCTTTAGAATAAGTCCGATTAGGGGGGAGCATAAACGATTCATTGGCAGATCCAGAGATCAGTTCGGTTCCTTCCGGCACATTCTCCAGCAAAGATATCCCTGCATCTTTGTTTCCTGTATTGGTCAGCTGGATTGAAACCGTGGCTACTTCTCCCGGTTGCAGCTTTGTGGGATGAACGCTCCTCTCAGCTTCGATTAGCGGCCCAAAGACATCTACCACAGGACTCTCGGAGCGGACGGTGTAGCTCTGCTTGTCCCAACTGTAGCGGACAATTGCATTCGGCAGGATTTGGCCCGGGCCTGTATGTTTGGCCTCAATGAGATAGCTGATTGTCTTCGACTCACCAGGAGACAGGTTAAGCTTCCAGCTCAAAGGGGAATCGGCTTGAAAGCCGGATCCAGTCGAATCTGATAGATCCAGTTTCAGAGTCCTATTGCCGGAGTTTTTCAGGGAGTTGATGACGTAATAGCTTTCTTGCATTACCTGTGTCTCTTCTACTCTCTTGTGCAACTGGATGGGACCTGATATCTGAAAGTCTGTTCCGCCCCAGCATTCGTAAGCCTTTCCCTGTGGGTCGGAGTACTGGGCAAGGGCCCGAAGCTTCAAATCGGTAGGTTTGGGAAAATAGGGTGATTTTATATTTATTTTAAGATTATCTATCTCGTGGGTGTTCTTCTTTCTATCCCAGACCCTTCCCGCCTCCACCACAGAAATACCGTATCTGTTGTTCACAAATGGCGGTACCGAGTCCAGTCTTATCCTCAAATTCTCGGCATCAACTATTCCATTATTCGCAATCTGCAATTGGATCCTCATCTCATCGCCTCCCTGGTAAATTTCTCTATTCCCCTTCAAGATGAGAGATATGTCAGCCGCCGCTGGAAGTTGCAGCCTTATTTTGGCAAAAGGATCATCCTGGAGATCTCCCCTGATGATCTGTTCCACGGTAACCTTTATGGAATCGTTCAGAGTGAAACCTTCTCCGACCTGCAAGGCCCGACTGGCAATGGTAAGATTATTGGCTTGCAGTTCTACAAGGACCTTGGATGTATGGGATTCTTCAATGGAAAAGTCAGCTAACTTTAGGGTGTAGTTCTCTAAAAATAAGGTCTCTCCCCAGTGAAGCTCTCCGCTTATCCCTTCATCCCAGATGACGGCCTGGGCGGTGCATGTCAGAGCTAGCAATATAAATAAACATTTAAGCATATTAATGCCTTAGTATCAGATAGACAGCCACTATTACCAGCACAGCATATAGGTAAATCTTATCGCTATCCTGAAGAGTATCTGTGCTTAAAGGATTATCCCTCTCATCGTTTGAGGCTTTTTCCGGAAAGATATTCGTTCTCGTCTCGGCTTTGGCTATGCTCTTTGTGTCTGTTTTATTTGTGCTGCTTGCGGTTTCATCATTTACTGTATCATTTGTCAAGCTGAATTTTTCGGTTGCGGTTTCCTTTGCAATATTCTTTGCTGGTGTAGTTGTCTCTTTCTTCTCTTTGGAATATGCGGTCTCTTCTGACTGCAGGGCGCTTTGTTTTGCGTCAAAGGAGATGCCTTGAGGCGCATAGAAGACCAAGACATCATCTCTTGCAACTGTTATTTTTTTGGCCTTCTCGTACTCTATCTTGGTATCCCTGTCCTGCCATCTTACTGATAGATTATGCACCCCCTCTTCCAGCTTAATCGTGCCAAGTTCAGAGGTGCTGTCTTTGCTGACCTCCTTGCTCTTCTCAAAACTGTCATCTACATAAAGGAAGGCCTCCAAATCGTTGCTGTTCTCATTGGTCAGCTTCACCAATATATCGAACTTCTCCGGTGCCTCATGATTAGATGCATACAGGTTGATGGAGGTCTCATTCTGGATATCTTTAAGCTCCTGCATCTCGTATGATCTCTTGACATCCTCGTCCCACCAGGTTATCTTGAAATGGTGAGGTCCTTTTGAGAGTGGATAGCTATTGATCTTTAATTCAGAATCTGAGGAGAGTTCTTTGGTGTCCTTCAGATCGAAATCTATGAATAAGGAGACCTTGAGGCGCTCATTATCCTTATTGGAGACATAGACATGAACATCATAAACAGATTGATTTATGGATTCATTCGCCTGTGATAAGTCGCTTAGATTATTCTCGGGTAAAGAGAGCTGCCCGAGTGAGGCGTTCTCCTCGGCACAGAGAACCACTTGAGCAATGATGATCCATACCAGCAATATGATCTTGAAGGGTGTGATTCTCTCCAGACCTGTAGGAAAGAGGCAGAGGCACATATCCATTCCATACTGATGAGGCCACTTAAATAACAGATGGTATCGGAATTGTAGCATTATGTGTTATTAGTAATCAAAAATTTACATTTAAATTCATATATTATAATTAACTAAACGAAAAGATTATGTATGGGCACTTGGGATAGTGACCTCATAGAGGATGAAATCTTGACAGATATAGCCATCCAGCTTCTGGTATTGGAGGGCGTGCCCGTTCTGGCATTCGTTTATTATCTGCTACATAAGAAGCAGATGTATCAGCTGGAGAAGGGAATTGAAGAAAAAGATGATAAACAGATAAGAGCTGAACGCAGGATCATCAATGGCCTCTTCTTGGCGCTGGCAGGGTCCTCTATGATTCTGGCACCAAGCTTTGCAGTTCTGATAGGCATCGAGGCGCATCTATCCTTTGAGCTTCTCCTGGCGAGCCTCGTGGTTCTATGTGCGGGAATCGCGATGATAATCGGTGGAGAGTTGATCAAATATAGGGCTGGTTTTGCCAAGGATCGGAATTCATTGGCGGGATTGAAATAGGAACCTTCACCTGAATGAAACGCTCCTTGTCCTCTCATGTGCCATCTTCATTCCCGCCATCCTTGCCAAGAACCTTTTTGTCATAATCATATCTATTAACAATAAATCTAAATTAGTTATTAACAAAAGAGACTTATATTGGAATTGTATCAATAAGAAAGAATCATGAGAGGAATAGATATGAAGAATAGGATAGTCTCAACTTTGCTGGTTCTACCATTAGTGGCATTGCTCCTCTGCATATCTTGTGGGGCGGCAGAGTATCCAAAGACCTTCACCGACTCAGCTGACAGAGAGGTCACGCTGCAAATGCCGGTGGAGAGGATTATCGTACTGAGCACCGATGCAGCAGAAGCAGTTGAACTTCTAGGTGCAGGAGATAAGATTGTTGGTGTTACAGATACCGTTCAAAAATATAGCTGGTACTTCCCCAATCTCAAAAATAAGGCACTGGTGGGCAAATGGAGCGCACCAGATTATGAGGTTATAGGCCAGATCGCCAAGGGAACTGAGGACGCCATAACTCCCAATATCCTTGTATTGGGCTATCCTTCCGGTAAGATGGGAGGAAAGTCTTATGGAGTGGATGCGGTGGCCGAAGGTCTGGCACCATTCAAAGACATCGCTGTTGCCGGCTTCAGCTTCTACAAGGGCGATAGCATGGACAAAGAGATCACCCTTCTGGGCCAGATTCTGGGCAAAGAGGATAAGGCTGCTGAGTATCTCGCCTGGAAGAACACCCAGAAAGAGGCCATTGCCGGGGCAGTCGAGGGCAAGGGAATTTCCAAGGTCTATTTTGAGAACACCCAGCCGAAGGGACTGGGAGAGCTCAAGACCAATGGAGGGAAATCCGATATCGATATGAGCATCAGGCTTGCCGGAGGACTCAATGTATTCGGATCTTCTTCGGATGAGTCCATAACCACCAGCTGGGAGACGGTGATTACCAAGAATCCGGACGTCATCTTGCAGGCCAAGTCGGACGACATTCTGGGTTGGGGTGCATTTCCATCCAGCAACACGATTGCCGCCCAACAGGCTCGCGATGAGATCACGGGCCGCACCGGCGGAAATGCGGTTCCTGCTATCAAGAATAAAAAAGTCTGGATTGTCTACCGCAAGATGCTCTACGGACCGGGCAGCATGGCAGGAACTGCCTTCATGGCCAAGTTGCTACACCCCGATGCCGATCTAGTTCCTGTTGCAGTTTATAAGGAGTACCTTGATTTGCTGGGCATCAAATATCCAGAAGGAAGGACTTTTGTATTCCCTCAGATGGAGAGCGAGTAGACTCCCGCATATTTTTTTGCGGAACAAAACGCAGTATTCATATGATGCAGTTGTTGGACAATCCAATAGCCAATGATTACACTATTGTTTAATTCGTGCTATCTAACGCATAAATCAATACCTTTTTAAGCCCATACATGTTATCTGCATCAAAATAGCAATTAATATAGGTGATATGAATTTGCAGTATTCATATTAAATAATAATGCTCTATCAGATAATAGGTGAAATAATATGAAAATCGTCTCTATAACCTGGGCTAGCGAGCTGCCCCTCTTGCTTGAGGCTGCAAAAGAGATCGGCCTGGACATGGAGTTGTGGTCTGCATCTCAGCTCTCCAGCGAAGCAGATCTGGAAAGATGTCTGGAATCTCTGAAGAGAGCCAACCTCATTCTCCTCCATCCCTCCAGCGATGCCTGTTGGGATGAGATTGTTCCTGCTCTGAATCAAGACATTCCAGTTATCTCTTTTGGAAGGGATCCATCTCATTGGGCTTTGGCCAATGTCTCACTGGAGATGACCCAGATGATCAACAAGTATGTTCTCTTCGCAGGCCCGGAGAACTTCAAGAACATGCTCAAGTATGTCTGCAAAGAGGTTCTGGGGCTCGACTTTAAATTTGATCCGCCGCAG
>JAQVZT010000205.1 GCA_028708055.1 Methanothrix sp. | reverse complement strand
CTCCACCATGCAAATTGTGCTTGTAATATCCGCATCTCTCATCATCGTCTCCTTTTCCGGCATCATCAGTTCAATTCTGCAGGCATATGAGGTAATGGAATATCTCTCATTGGGCAGCGTAATCGACAATCTGAGCATGCTGATTTTAGCTTTGCTGGCAATACGTTCAGATATGGATGTCTATGAATTCTCATATGTATACCTGATCTCAAGCATGATTTTTCTTGGATATTATGTGTTGGTTGCCCTGAGAAAGATAACGCTACCGAAATGGGATATTGATCTTGCGTTCTGGAAATATATTATAAAAGAAGCCATACCATTTGGCCTATCCCTGGTTTTCGTAAGGATCTATTATTATATTGATACTGTGATGATATCTTTGATGATATCGAATCCTAATGAGGTGATGGGGTGGTACAATGCTGCATATCGAATGGTTTTAGTCTTAGCTTTTATTCCAGTGACTTTTTTGGGATCGATATATCCGATCATGTCTAAATATTATGTCACATCAGATAAATACCTCGGATTTATTTTTGAGAGGTCCTTCAAGTATCTGATGATTGTAGCCATTCCCATCGGCGTCGGAACTACAATTCTTGGAAATCAATTAATCCTCTTGATATATGGATCAGACTTTGAGCCTTCTGCCATTGCGCTGCAGATATTGGTATGGTCTGAGGTCTTCATCTTCTTGAATGCCGTATTCGGCAATCTCTTTAACTCCATTAACCGGCAGGCAATCGTTGCAAAGCAGACCATTCTTGCCACCGCCTTGAATATTATCTTGAATCTCTTTTTGATTCCAAGATACAGTTATGTGGGCGCAAGTGGGGCGACTGTGGCTACCCAGGCGTTTGCATTTTTCTTCTTGATGTATTTCGCTTCCCGGGAGGGTTATTCGTTTCCTCGGATCATGATCACCCATTTGTCTAAGGTCTTATTCGCCTGCTTTATAATGGCTTTATTCATCAGGCTGCTCAGTGGGCTTCCTTTATTGCTCCTGATACTCATAGCTGCGATTGTCTATCTCATTGGAATCGTCCTCACAGGCGTGATAGATGGAATTGATATTCAGATGGCAAGGCAGCTTATTGGAAAAGCAAATGATGATTAGTAGGCGACTTGACTTTTGCATTGTATTGTTCTTCATTTTTTGATAGCGTTTAATAGACGATAATAATAAAATAGTATAATAATAAAAATTTGTGTAAGATCTATCAAGGGAAAACTATAGATATGTCTCATAGGCTTCAAAAGCCTCTGGCCGCAAAAGTGTTGGAGAAGGACTAGATAATAAATGAGAGTTGCTATTTTCCATAACCTGCCATCCGGAGGAGCAAAAAGAGCTTTATGGGGTACGGCAAAGTACTTGAGTAGAGCAGGGTGCTCTATAGATGTCTTTGTCCCATCGACTGCAAATGAGGATTTCTTGCCACTGCAACAATTTGCTAATGGTGTATGTGTGCAGCCACTTCATACGACCGCACTTGGCCTGGCAAAGTCCATGGCTAAGTATCTGTTTCCCAGAGGATGTCTATCGCTAGCAGATCTGGATGAGTCCCACAAGAGGCTCGCAGATATCATTAATAATGGAGAATACGATGTTGTGTTTGTAGAGCAAGATCGGTATACTATGTCGCCATTTATCCTTAAATATCTCTCCTTGCCACATGTATATTATTGCCAGCAGCCTCGCCGGTCCAACGAAGCTATACTGAAAATCCTGGGTGAGAGAATTGAGACGAATTCATTCGAGAGGGCATGGACAAGATATTGTGTTCCTAGATTGGACGCTATTGATAAGGAGAACGCATCCCATGCCAGGATGATCCTATCCAATTCCTGTTTTTCCAGTGAAGCAATTCTTAGGGCATATGGCAAGAATTCCTTTGTATCCTACCTGGGGGTGGACCGGGAGCTGTTCAAGCCCCTAAAGCTGGAAAAAGAGCAGTATGTATTGTCGGTTGGCTCTATAGTTGCTGAAAAGGGATTTGATTTCATAATCAGAGCACTGGGGCTGGTTGATAGGACAATTCGCCCGAGACTTATCATTGTAGGAAATACCGTAAAGCCTGCATACAGAGACTACTTGGTAAGGCTAGCCGCAGAAAAGGGTGTAAATCTGGAGACTAAGGTCCTCATAGACGATTCAGAGCTTGTGAGTCTTTACAATAAAGCTAAATTGTGTGTCTATGCGCCTTTTCTTGAACCGTTCGGCCTTGTGCCAGTGGAAGCTATGGCTTGCGGAACTCCGGTTGTGGCCGTTAGAGAAGGTGGAGTACGGGAGAGCGTGGTTCATAAGGAAAGTGGACTGCTCACAAATAGGGATGAGAAAGAATTCGCTGGTGCAATAACTGAGCTTCTTCTGAATAACGAGATGTATCAGTACATGAGCGGCAGGGCTGTTGATATAGTCTCAGGCTTTTGGACATGCGAAAAAGCCGCTCAAAGGTTAATTAAGCATATGCGGCATTCTATGAAGATGCAATGAGCGAGTATTGCAGATGCGAAGTCTCATATTTTGCCCGCCAATTCTAAATAGTGGGATGCCGACAGAAGAGGAATTGGTATATCCATCGGTGATCTGAAGTCATGGCCATTTCTCCATATAATCCTAAAAATCCAATAGTATCGATCATAATCTTGAACTGGAATGGATGGAAGGATACCGTTGAATGCCTGGAATCGTTATATCAGATTACTTATGATAATTATAATCTGATATTGATTGATAATGGTTCCGAAAACAGTTCCCTGGAAGAAATAAGAGATTATTTGAGCGGGAAAAAACCAATCGCATCCAAGTATTTCGAATATAGCTCAGATAATAAGCCCGTAAAGATATTGGAGTATACAAATAGTGATGTCGCTTCTGACGGCGGAAGGGAGGATGTGATTGTCGGTCTGCCCTCTCGAAAGAGGATCGTAATTATAAAAAACGATAAAAACTACGGTTTTGCAGAAGGGAATAATATTGGGATAAGATACGCACTTAAATTCCAAAATCCTGATTATATCCTGCTATTAAACAATGATACTGTGGTCAAGAGCGACTTTCTCGATAAACTAGTTAACGCCATGGACCGCGAGGAGCGCATCGGTTTTGCCGGGCCAATCATTTATTATTATGATCGCAATGGCCGGACCGATCTCATAAGCGTAGCTGGCGTAAACCACATCATGAGAAAGGGTAGCTATCGACGGATCGGCACCGGAGAGGTGGACCGGGGTCAGTATCATTCTATTGTTAAGGTGGATAGCCTCGAAGGATCGTGCTTATTAGTAAGGAGAACCGTTTTTGAGAAGATTGGTCTTCTGGATACGAGCTATTTTCTCTACTGGGAAGAGACCGATCTATGCCGGAGGGGATTTGAAGCGGGATTTGGCTGCATAATTGTGCCGACTACTGGCATATGGCACAAAGTCTCCACCTCGAAGCCCAGAGCGGCGGTAACGTACTATAAGACCAGAAACAGGCTATGGTTTGTAAAAAGCCATGCCAGCAAAGAGGAGCTTGTTTCTTTTCTTTGCTATTTCTGTCTCTTTCAGTTTTGGGCAACCATTGCCGGATATCTCTATCGACAAGAGTATGGCAATATATCCTCATTCTTAAGGGGGGTTCTGCATGGTGCAACTCGCAAAAAGCAGCCGAAACCAATAGCAAGACCTGCATCGGGATGATTGGCGATGGGTGAGTGCAAAGTTCTAGTGCTGTTTCCGATTTGCCAGAGCCCAATAACCGGCGGAGAGGTTTATCATCGCCGGTTATATGACTATCTGAGGTCCAGGCACCTGCAAATCGAAAATATCACCTGGCAGATCAAACCTCACCATACAAGGCTAGAGTTCTTCTCGAATTCATTGAGGCAAAACCTCTCTTTACTGAAATTGCTCTCCAGGATCGAGGGCAGAACAGTAATTCTGGAGGACATCTCCACAAGCTCCGATCTATTCCTATTCAATTTGATGACCCTGCTAATAAGGCCGCTCTTAGGCAAAGAGGTCCGCGTGATACCTATTGTCACTCACCTCTACGCACCCCTGGCAAAAGGGCGATTAAATAGGCAATTCAAGCACTATGAGGAGCGCATATTCCTCAACTGCGCGGATGGAATTATTGTCATCAGCGAATTCACGAAACGAACTGTGGAGGATCTCCTCTGTCGCTCCCTGGAAATAGCCATAGCCTATCCCGGCTTAAATGTCTCTTCTACCAGAAAGGCGGGCGAGTGCGTCAGGGATAAAGATAATCTGCACCTGCTTTTTGTGGGATATATCACATCTCGAAAGGGCGTGGACACGCTCATCGATTCCATGCGGTTTCTGGTTATCGATCAGGGCATTAATAACCTGATACTGGACCTGGTAGGGGATACTACCCGCGACCCGAGCTTTTTTAATGAGATTGTGGAGCGCTGCGAAAGAACCGGGATCAAGGATAAAATCCGCATTCATGGCCGTGTTTCCTCTGATGAGTTGGAGAAGCTCTATGCAATGGCGGACATCTTTGTCTTTCCTTCTCTCTGGGAGGGTTTCGGCATGGTCCTGATAGAGGCGATGCATAACCGCCTGCCAATAGTAGCAACCAATGCGGGAGCAATACCTTTTCTGGTCAAGGATGGAGAAAATGGCATACTGGTGCCTGCCAGGGACTCAGAAAAGCTTGCTGAATCAATAAAAATACTGATAGAATCCCCTGAACTCAGGCGCCGCTTCGGCGAATCCAATTATCGGCTGGCTACTCAATTCAACTGGGATAATTCATTTTCTAATATAGAGAGCTTCCTCAACAAGTCCTTTGGTACATCCAAAAAGCTTACTAACTAGCTATCCTTATGGATGTCCCGATTTGATTAGGAGGACTTGAGTTTTGAGCACATTGGTTACTGGGGGCGCAGGATTTATCGGATCCAATTTGGTAGAGGAACTCTTAGCAGCAGGCGAAGATGTGATGGTCCTGGATAACATGCACACCGGAAGCCCTGAAAATTTGAAGGGATTGGAGGGTAACCTGAAGCTGATTAGGGGGAGCTGCAATGATCTTCCTGGAATGGATCTTCACCCCGAGAGGATCTACCACCTGGGAATTCCATCCTCTTCTCCGATGTACAAAAGAAATCCTTATCTAGTGGGCGAAGCTCTCAATGGCTTTACGGCAGTCTTCGAGCT
>JAQVZT010000204.1 GCA_028708055.1 Methanothrix sp. | reverse complement strand
AAGGAGTTGCGTGCCGTAATTGGCATAGTAATCTGCAAGGGGTCTCGCGGTAATACACGGTCGGGAATAGTAAGCATAAAGCGATACAAGTCAATCTCTCTAAGATCTAGATCTAGGCGCGCTTCATCTGTCTTTTCTAGAAATTATGGAACTTTGCCCGATGCCGGTCTGTTATTGCTGTGGAACATCAATCGCTAGTTATTCGATTATTGGGGGAACCAGGACTATGGAACTAAAAAATAAGGAATTGGTGAAGTTTGAGGGGATAATCTCGGAGCTAAAACGAAGAGATATTGTTGTATTGACACACCGCCCAACTAGATGGGGTTATGTTGTAGATGCTGTAATTCCCTCGAAAAAAGTGGTCGTTTTAAAGAGTCCGGATTCTTTCAAATTTGATATGGCCATGAGCATGCTCCATGATTTAACGACTAGGCTTATCGACGATGGATATCATGTTTTGATGATTCCCAGCAAAGGAATGAATGCAGAGCAAATAAGTGCCTTCTGTGATAGAATCCTAGTTGAAACATCTCTTTTGCCGCATAATACCAAGTCTTGAATCAAATTTTGGCTGAGGCTATACAGAAACATCTATGGCTTATGCGGAGAATTATGGGAAGCTTCTTGAGACGGTATGGATGAGATATCCTGCGCTCTCAAAAGTGCTTATTACTAGTAAAAATGTGCGGGTTTTCCGTCCCCTGCATAAAAGAGACTTTTTCGATGATGATTTTTAAGGGCGGACCTAATCAGGCCAATATCATTTCTTCATGGCCGTCTTTCCTGTCTTCTGCAGGATCATCTCCGCAATCTATGATGGATTTATGGATTTCATAAGTCTTCGGCCCTATGGTTTTAGAGATATCGCTGGATGAGCGGGATTCTGGATTGCAATGCTTCAGGCAAAATACTCAGAGATCACGTCATCCAACTCCATGAGCTTCTTGACAATGGGGTTTTGCTTATTAGCTTATGCATTTTTGCCTGGCCCACTGATCTGGTAGAGGCAATGAGGTCCAGAGCCTCCAGCCTGGGCCACGCTTTGAACAAGGTAGTTCCCCCGATGCGTCCAGTGATCCCTGTCCCGTCAGGCGCGCCGCTGAAACTCTGGCACAACCCCGCGTCCGGACTGCAGTCAGTCCTCCGGGGCGCGCGCCTGCGCAGTCTGCCGCACCGACCAGCACCTCCCGGGGGAGCAGTTTCTGGAAATCGCTCCCGAGTGCCAGTGACTTTGACATCAGCCCCGCTCTCCAACTCAAGATGCTGGATCACTGCTTCTGCGACGCCCCCTCCATCACGACCTGACTTCTTTGGATCAAGATCAGTAGAGCCAAAGAATCACCTCATTTTTCAGTGGCATTTTCCGGTTGACAAAAAGAGTCTGTCCGTCACTATCGGCTGAACTCCGTCCGCTGCCAAGGGCGGCAGTGGCGGATGGACTTCTCGCGGGCAAACGCGGCATTGATGGCATATCGGCAAGTTCCCTTCGTTAAGTCGGTCTCGCTAACTTAACAGAGTTAGCTGGAATTATTGCGATAGCCGCAACGGATGAAAGCAAAAGTCTGTTCCACCTGACCCACCACAACCATTAAATACGGTGCATCTAAGAGGATTTGCGATCTGAGGAATAGTAATATGCGTTGGCAAGGCAAATATGGAAGGAAGTCCACCGGCGGAAAGCTTAACCCCGCCAGGGGCAAGAGAAAGTGCGAGATAGGCAGAGAGCAGAGTGATACCACCATTGCTCCAGTCCGGGTCAAGAAGATCGAGACCAAGGGCGGAGACATAAAGATGCGCATGCTGCGCGGCGATGTGGCTACAATTGCCGATCCCGTGACGGGCAAGTCCAAGATGGTAAAGATTGAGACCGTTAAGGAGAATAAGGCCAATCTGCACTACATGAGAAGGAACATCCTCACCAAGGGTGCTGTCATCAAGACAGAAATGGGAGACGCCAGGATAACCAACAGGCCCGGCCAGGATGGCGTAATCAATGCCATACTGCTGCCTGCCGCCTAAACCCTCCATCTCTTTTAATGTTCATCGTCTTCCGGTGCAGTTGCGGTCGTCACCTCTATGCACTGAAGGACGCTAAGACCAGAACCTGTCCCTGTGGAAAGAGGACTCTTCTCAGCAGGGTGAAGGTTCTGGCCCAGGCGGAGAACGCCGATGCAGCTGGCGAGATAGTGAGAACGCTCCAGCTTGAGGGGCACGGCATGACCGGATTTCGGCCAGCCGGGCTTTAGCGTTGGCCGAACTGATTGCATTATCAGCATCAGCTCTCAATTTGGCGATTCAGCAGAATCCGGCCTCATGGCAAGCAGCGAAGCCAAAATAACTGTTGATTTCCGCTTTGCTGAGCTGGCTTGCTGAGCTATCCCGGTCTATGGACTTTAGTAGCTTTGGCCATGATGGCAAAAGATGCTCGGGTCTCGGTGAGAAGCATGCCCTCTTCTGAGCTGACCGACCCTTCCATGAAGCAGACTCTTCTCCCTTTCTTGACTACTCTCGCCCGGGCGGTGATTCTGCCGCTTCGTACACCCTGAAGGAAGGAGGTGCTCTCTGATATGGTGGCGATGGCGGTCTCCTCTTCCAGTATGGTAAAGAGGGCTAGAGCCATGGCCTCGTCGCAGAGGGCGGTGTAAAGGCCGCCCTGAAGCCATCCCACTCCGTTATGCATGTCCGGGCGCACCGGCATATGCAGCTCTGCTTCGCCGTTGCCGTAAGAGCCGATTTCTATGCCCATCAGGCGGAAGAATGGGTTGGCATCGCTGCCCCGCTTGCGAATTTCGTTGAGATAACTCATTTATACCGATACCCTATTCACCGAAAACGGATTTATATAGGTGATGGAATTGCGAGAGATACGAGCGATAAGGTCTAATATTACGAGGAGATAGTGGAAGGGGCAGGGCCCGTGGTCTAGCTGGTTATGACATCGCCCTTACACGGCGGGGATCACGCGTTCGAATCGCGTCGGGCCCATTATTTCGAATGATTCTAAATGGCCTTTTTCAGTGGCAAGTTTTCTAAAGCAATTTTTGAAATAACAATAGAATGGCGAGTCCCACCGCGGTCGTTGGGAGAAGTATCAATGCCATCCTGTTGCCGAATTCTTTTGTTCCAAGCACATAAGCTATGCAGAGCTTGACAAGGGTATTGGTTATGGCAGCCAGGCTGATTGTGGCAGCTGCCACCGATGGAGAGACGGTCGACCCGGCCAGGGAGGCCATGGTCAGAGCAATGGCGTCTACATCAGCAAGGCCTGAGACTATTCCCGTAGCATAAATTCCACATTTCCGAAATAGACATTGGCCAGCTTTGAGATAATGAGCACAAAGGCGAAAAACGCGCCAAACTTCAGCGCCGGTATGATGCGGAATGGGTCTTTGACCTTCACCTCCCTTCCCAGTGAGGTGTTCTTTCTTACCAGCACATAGGCCAGCGCCGAGCCCACTATTGTCATGAGCAGCAGCTCAGGCAGAAGGGCGAAGAAGAGGTCCCTGTTTACTACCAGCACTATGAAAAGGATTCTCGGGAACATGGTGCAGCTCGCGATGGCCGTGGCGAAGACCGCGGATGGCAGTATATCGCGGTTCTCTTTAACTTCCGCCGCCATCGATGAGGTGACTGCGGTGCTGGATACCAGGCCGCCCAAAACGCCGGTGAGGCCGAGCCCCCTCTCCGCGCCCAGGATGCGAATCGCGATATAGCCTGCGTATCCTATGAGGCTGACCATCACCACGAAGAGCCAGATCTGACGGGGGTTGAGCACGCCCCAGGGTCCCATGGGCTCCTCCGGCAGGAGCGGGTAGATGACCAGGGCGATTATGCCCATTTTGAGGGTGTCGAGCAGATCTGTTTCGCTCAGCACCTCTACGTAGTGGTGAGTGATATTTCGCGTGGCCAGGACCCAGGTGGTGATAATTGCCAGGGCAACTGCCAGCAGAATGCTATCTGGAAAGCCGGAGAGCATTCCCAGGGCAAAGGTGACAACCGCCGCCACCGCTCCTGTGAAATCGATCCTGCCCAGAGTGCTGATGGAAGACGCATATCCTGCAGCCACCAGGATGATGAATGTGGCCATGGATGCAATGGCAAATCCAGAGCCGAAATGGACGGCCAAAGCAGAGCACAGTGATCCCAGCAGGGCAATCAGGACGAAGGTGCGCAGTCCTGCCACGCCCCTCACCTTGTCCTCGACCAGCCGACGCTGGCGCTCTGTACCGATGAGCGCGCCTATGAGCAGGGCGATGAGAAATGGGTAGATATCGGCAAAGTCCATTATGCAAATTCTCTCTTTTATTGGTTAATAGCCTTTGCCAGGTCGACTGCGCAGCCGCAGGGAGATTAGCCAGGCTTTTAAGCGATGTCCATCATTCTCTCTTCCAATATGGCTTACAATACGGTAAGGCAAAGGGCAGCGAAGTGCATCAGTCTTCTGGAGGAGCTGTACGGCATACCGCAGGCGGAGGAACGGGATCCTGTGGACCTGCTGGTGATGACCATCCTCTCCCAGAACACCAGCGATACCAACAGCCTGCGGGCCTTTGCCCGGCTGAAGAGCACCTTTTCCGATTATGAGCAGGTGCTGGCGGCAACAGATGAGGCGGTGGCGGAGAGCATTCGTGCCGGAGGCCTGGCGGAGATCAAAGCCCGGCGGACCAAGGAAGCCCTCTTCAGGATCAAGCAGGATGCGGAAACAATTTCCCTCTCCTTCCTGGCAGATATGAAAAAAGAGCAGGCCATGGCATATCTTCTTTCCCTTCCGGGCGTTGGGCCCAAGACTGCATCTGTAGTTCTTCTCTTCGCCTTTTTCATGCCTTTCCTGCCGGTGGACACGCATGTTTATCGCATCTGCCGGCGGCTGGGGCTCGTAGGTGAGTCTGTCGCGCTGGAGAAGGCGCAGAGCATCCTGGAGCGAGTGGTTCCTGTGGATAAGTATCTCTCCTTTCATCTGAATCTGATAACTCATGGCCGGAGGATTTGCCGGGCGCGAAATCCCAGGCATGAGGTGTGCCCTCTGCAAGATTGCTGCGACTATTACCTGCATGGCCAAAAGCCTTAAATGATAGTAAAACCACCCCCATTCCGCGCTCCTGTAGTGTAGCTCGGCCAATCATGAAGGACTCTCACTCCTTCGACTCGGGTTCAAATCCCGACGGGAGCATCT
>JAQVZT010000203.1 GCA_028708055.1 Methanothrix sp. | reverse complement strand
AGCCGACGATCGACCTCGTTGCAGCCCTGCATATTCCGGTAGTGGCAGCAGGCGGAGTTACGAGGGTCGAAGATGTTCTTGCCCTGCGGGACGCCGGAACTGGGGGAGCGGTAGCGGGAACTGCGATCTACACCGGCATGCTCTCTGTGCGGGCGGCTCTGAAAGCCCTGCAGGCCTGAGAAGAGACAGGATAAAGGATACTAGGAGTATTAGGAGTGGTAGGAGTATTAGGAGTGGTAGGAGTATTAGGAGTGGTGAGGCGAGAGACATGAGAAAAGGAGAGGCACAGGGACTTTATCGGGGGTGCGGGGCCAAAGCCAGCCTGGACCTGGACGGCACTGGCAAAGCGACGGTGGCCACAGGCTACGGATTTCTGGACCACATGCTCACTGCCCTCGCCCGGACGGCCCAGATGGACCTGTCTGCCCAGGCAGAGATGGGATTGTACAGCACAAACGCGCTGGGACAAGCCATGGGCCTGGCACTGAACGAGAGCCTGGCAGAACGCATCGGAATTCGACGCTACGGATCTTCCTCAGTTCCCATGGACGAGGCCCTGGCAGACGTGGCTCTGGATTTCAGCGGCCGGCCCTATCTGGTCATGACCGGAGAGCTGGAGAGCGAGAGGATCGGGGACTTTGAGGCACAGCTCCTGCGACCGTTTCTGGAAGCGCTCAGTGTGGGCGCGAGGCTCACCCTGCACGTGCGCTTCTACGGGGAGAACGATCACCACAAAATAGAGAGCATCTTTAAAGCCCTGGGCTTTGCCATCCGTGAAGCAGCTACAAAAGAGGGAACAGGGGTCCCAAGCACCAAAGGCGTGATCTGAACAAAATGCCGGTGATAACCGGATCTATGGTCAAGAAGTGCGGAATTGTCCGCATGGAGCTACTGAACACGAAATGCGCCAGGCAGCAGGAATCGTGTCGGAATCGTCTGGAAAGAAAATATGGCTTCATGCATTTGTTCCCGACGAAACCAAGCCGGACCATAATAGCAGGTCCAGGATAAATATATATTGATCCGTGCGCATATCAGGATCCTGTATGTCAATGCTGGTCGGAATGATGATGACTGCGGCAGGGCTTGCTCTGCTTGGCAAGATGATCAAAGAGAGCATCTGGCCTGATGGACTTTCAATGAACGGCGCTGGCAGCTCTGATAGGGTCATCGAAATCAAGGAGTACGAAATAATTGATGATGCCCAGAATGGGCCTTCTGAAGGATACCGGGTGGAAATCCAGGATTAACAGGCCTTTCCAGGATTAAGAGGGCTTCTCAGCGGAAGAGTTGATGCGTTTTTAGTCATCGGCAGCATGCGGCTCAAATCAATTGAATATTCTGCATGCATTTTCTTTAAACAGTGCGGAAGACGATTGGCTCTTTTTCGCGGAGCGGAAGATGCTTATACAAGTTGATCATTATTAATAGTGGTGATTTCCGATGGATGGATTAGCAGTTGCATTCCTGTTCCTATGGGCATTGGGCATGTTGATCCTCTCTGGATGGAAAGGGCTGGTCCGGTTTGGAGCATCACTCCCATTGCTGGTTTTAGCAATAGAACGGCTGGCTTCTCTCCGGATATCATAGCGGCATCTAGAGGCATCAGAAATCCTGCAGGCCCTTCGCGAAAATAGATGGGGATCTCGATCTCCCTTCCACATCTACACCCAGAACTCTTGGGGCCACTGTCCATGATCTTCGCCAGTGGCCTTTTTCTCCGAGCTTTGGGAACGATTCCTGATCATCTCGTCCACCTCCGAGGGCCGGACCCCGAAGACCTCCGCCAGAATCTCCCTGGCCGCCTCCAGTTCCATGGCCTTCCGGCTCGTGACTGTGGAAGCGCAATGTTCCACAGATATCTTCTGCCGCCTTCTCAGTTGCTCAAGAACTCCTGCCATGAAGAGATTGTTCTGCATGCAAGGATAAGTAGTTTGGCCGGAAAACAATAACAGAGAAACATATTTACAGAATAGAAAGTACAAATAAGATACAAATGTAGAGATCCTGCAATCACCTGAATCAAGCCTGCAAAAGGAGAGAAAATAGGAAATAAAAAGCTTCTGGAAAGAGCATATATATTAGAGCCATGCAATAGTACATTGGAGGGAAACAAAACCATGAAATTGATAAGGCCGTTACTTTTAATCGTTATTGTAATGCTTGTCTGTTGCTCGTATTCGATCGCACGCCCATATTCAATAGGATATCCATCAAGCGGGACCGGAGCTGGCACTTCAAATAATGCATTAGCGCCAGCATTTATCGGATCAATCAGCAGTGGCACAAACTTTCCGATGTATGATGAATTTGTGTGCAATTTGATGTGTGCCTGCGGTATGTATCCTCTCGGTTTGGGCGATAATGGTGATGGTGCAACCGCCAACCTAGGCGCATTCGGATTTGGCAAAGTCTAGAGCGCGCCACATAATATTGAAGGTCAGCCAACGTCTGATTAGGCTATGGAGTGAAGACCAAAGCAGTGCAGGCCTGTGGGACATGCACCACAAGCTGCACCAAATGCCGCAGAGGTCAGTTGCAGATGAATAGATGAATTGGCTGGCGAAAGCATCAATAGGGCAGGAATGATGAGAGAAGGCATGTGACAGAAGCAAAAGCGAAACTGCGGCAGTATTCGCTTGCGCTCAACATGCCTTGCTCGTTTACCACATTATCGGTATCAATAGACACTGAACTTGATCTTTCTGCATAATTTGCCCGGATGCATGTCAATGACTTCGATATCATTTGCGTCGCGGATATGGTTGTCAAAGGTCTGAAAGCCATCGACCGCATTTTTGTCCAAAAAGAGTTGACTTATCATGAGAGAGAACCGAATTTTAAAATCCCTTGCAATTGCCGTCATCCTGATTTTTTATGCAAATATGTGCTATGCTACAGGTGCGGAATCCTGCATAAATTCGACAGGAGACCGAATCAATGAATCCTCCAAAGCACCCTTGAAAGATGAAAAAGACCTTCTTTTGCCGAATGCGGTCTGGGAGAATTTCTATAATTTGACGCAGGTTCCCCGTCCCTCTCACCATGAAAATCAGATCAGCGCCTACATGGCGGATTTCGGCAGAGGTCTGGCTCTTGAGACTGTGGTAGATGATGTCGGAAACGTCCTCATTCGCAAGCCTGCGACTGCCAGAATGGAAAACCGCACGGGAGTGATTCTGCAGGCCCATATGGACATGGTCGCTCAGAAGAATGAGGATAAGAACTTTGATTTCCTGAAGGACCCCATCGAGGCTTATGTCGAGGACGGATGGGTGAAAGCCAATGGCACAACCCTCGGGGCAGACGATGGCATAGGTGTAGCAACCATCATGGCCATCTTGCAGGACAAAGAGCTGGCTCACGGTCCTCTGGAGGCCCTCTTCACTGTCAACGAAGAGGACGGTTTTACTGGAATCAATGGGCTGCAGCCAGATCTGCTCCAGGGAAAAATTTACATAAATGTCGACTCGGAGACAGAGGGAGAGTTTACCATCGGAAGCGCTGGCGGATTGTATGTTGATGCCAGGGATAATTATTCTGAGGAAAAGACTCCCGCCGAAATGGCTGGATTTAAGATCAGCATCAGAGGGCTGAAGGGCGGCCACTCGGGAGTGGACATAGGCCTTGGCAGAGGAAACGCAGGCAAGATCCTATCGAGAATGCTTTGGACCGCTCAGAGATCCTTCGGACTGAGGATCGCCTCCCTGGACGGAGGAGATCGCTATAATGCCATACCGAGAGAAGCTGATGCAGTTGTGGCCGTGCCGGAGGATGAAGCTGACTCCTTTGTCGGGTACGTCCAGGAGTTCCAGGACACCGTCCAGAAGGAGCTATCAGCCACAGAGCCCGATCTGATCATAGGAGCAGAGAAAACAAATCTACCGGCCATGGTAATGGATGGCCCAACCTCCATCCGACTGATGAGCGCTGTTTACAGCTGTCCCAACGGCGTCATGAGGATGAGCGATGCAGTTCCCGGGCTGGTTGAGACCTCCAGCAGCATGGGCATCCTGAAGGCAGAGAATGGAGAGTTCTGGGCGGGATTTTATGTTCGCAGCGCCATTGATTCCGCGAGGGACGACCTGGGCAATATGATATTGAGCGTCTTCGAGCTGGCCGGCGGCAATGTATCATTCGCGGGCAGCTATTCCGGCTGGGCACCCAACCCCGATTCTCCCATACTGGGCCTGATGAAGCAGATCTATCTGGACAAATTCGGCCATCAGCCCAAGGTGATTGCCATTCATGCCGGTCTCGAGACCAGCGTGGTTGGGGAAAAGTATCCCGGAATGGATATGATATCCGTGGGACCCACATTGCTGGATGTCCACACGCCGAATGAACGTCTGGAGGTCTTGACGGTTCCTAAGGTGTATGACCTTTTGTCGGAGACGATGATGTCGGTTCCATCCACTGATTAGGAGGCTTTTGATAGAAGACCAAGATATGGAACCATGAAAGTGAACCGAGACCATGAACTGTGACAGTGAACTGGGATAGGGAACTGGGATAGGGAACTGAGATAGGGAACCGGGACAGGGAACCGGGACAGGGAACCGGGACAGGGAACCGGGACAGGGAACCGGGACAGGGATCAAGAGCGTTCTCGGCTCCCGGGAAGCTTCGCAAGACGCGAGATTCTTGGGAGCCGAATCCACTTTCCTCTTATCTAAAAAACGAAAAGATCAGGCATGATCAGTACCGGCAGGGAAACAAGGACATCGATTGATGGACCGAAAAAGTGGATTTCACAGGCGGACCATCCACCCATTCCGTCCGAACTCATCCTGGCCGGAATATCGGTGTAGGCGGGCCTCAGACTCTGAAGCTTAGCATCTTGCTGGCAGCCTGCTGTCCATTTGTGACGTAATTTAATTTTAGCGTATATGTTCCTGTGAGCCAGGTATATTGGCTACCCTGATATGATGTTGGGGCCATTTCCAACCAGTAGTTGCAGCTAACCGGCTGGTTTGCTGCGACCGCCGATGTGGGATAGATATTTTTTATTACTATGGCGGGGCCGCCAGGAGGCACGGTTAGCGTCTCCAAATTGAAATTTGACGCATCCAATCCGCAGATATCCTGTTTCATGGCGCCGGACACAACCCTGATTCCCACTTTTGCGGGCTCGCTATTTCCTGGCGATGCCGGAGCAACCGTTATCAGGATGACCTCGATAG
>JAQVZT010000202.1 GCA_028708055.1 Methanothrix sp. | reverse complement strand
CAGACGCAGGGGCATTGAGTGCATGACTGTCGATTTCTTCATAACTGTAATTCAGGCGGCTGCTGAAGTCATTGGGAGAAATCACATCGGATTCAATGCTGGCATCTGCCGCCACAGCAGATAGCACCAGCATCAGATGAGATAGAATTACTGCTATTCTTATTGACATCTTCACAGCACGATCTCCATCATATCATGGCCCAGCGGCCACTGTTTGAGGGCAATCTCGTGAGGCGGATATAGGTGGCTGAGATGGGTGAGCAGTACCCTTTTTGCTCTCAATCTCTCCCCCAAAGCCATGGCTTCATCCGCCGTCATATGTTTGCTAATGGTATAGCCGGGCGGAGTGATAGCATCTGCAAGCATTAAATCCGCATCCTTCATCAGCTCCAGGCTCCTTTCCGGAAGCTCCATCTTGGTGTCGCTGGTGATCACCACCACTTTATTGCCGTCATCGATTCGCACGCCTACCGTCTCCACGGGTGGGTGGTTGACGGGAAAGAGGGTAAACTGCATTCCGGCAATATCGAATGGCTCGTAGGCCAGAGCGTCATGGCGCACCGGATTGAGGAAATAGAGGTAGTTGAGGATGTAGTCCATGGTCGCCTTGAGAGCATAGACATCCACATGGCTCTGGACCCGATGAAAATCCCCAAATCCTGCATAATGATCGTAATGGGCATGCGTCCAGACGACGCCGTCCACGCTTGATATATCCATCTTCAGCAGCTGCCAGCGCAGATCAGGGCTGCTGTCCACCAGGACCCGTCCGTCATCCTCATCAGACTCGATGAGGACGGAAAACCTCATCCTGCGGCTCCTGCCTCCCCGCAGAGCATCTATGCAGGCCGGGCACTTGCAGCCGATCTTGGGAGTGCCGATGGCGTCTCCCGTGCCAAGGAGAGTGACCTTCATAATCCCTCAAAGGCCCCTCATAGCCCGTATGGCGCATCCCATTATGGCGCATCTCATGTCGCAACGCTCCGCTTGTAATCAAAGATCCTGCGCCGGAACTCCTCAATGGACCTATCCAGATCCTCCTGGTTCAAATGTCTCCGATCCTCAAGGAGGGCATTGAGCACCGCTTCCCGGACTACCAGCCGAAGGTCCGAGCCGGAGTAGCCTTCAGTCTCCTCTGCGAGAGCCTGGGTATCCACATCCGCATCGATGCGGGCTAATACCTTGTCAAGAATCTTGCGCCTCATCTCTTTGTCGGGCAGAGGAAAGTTCAATACCTTGTCAAACCTTCTCCAGGCGGCATAATCCAGTAGCTGCGGATGGTTGGTTGCCGCCAGGAGCAGGACGCCATGCTCCACCAGGCTGATTTCATCTATGGCTTTCAGAAGGGAGTTTACCGCCCTCTTCATTGCCCCGTGCTCGTCTGAGGTCCTGGTCTTGGCTACGAAATCGAACTCATCGATGAACAGTATGCAGGGAGATAGCCTCTTGGCCAGCTCAAAGACCTTGTCTATGTTTTTAGATGTCTCCCCTAAATATTGGCTGGTGATCATGGATAGGCGGACCTCGACAATAGGCAGGGAAAAGTAATTGGATAGAGCCCTGGCGGTGGATGTCTTGCCGGTTCCAGGCGGGCCGACGAAAAGGAGCTTGCCGATCTCATAAAGGCCGATTTCATGCAGATATTGACGGTTGTTCAGGGCCTTGCTCATCTTCTCAACCTCGGACTTCTGGTCATCAGTTAGAATGAGTCCGGTGAGCCTGTCTCTTACATCCTCCGGGGCCTTGATATAGGCGAGCTTCAGAAGATCATCCGCCTCCTTGGAATCCGCGCACAGCTCCTTGATCTTGGCGTCGATCCATTCCCGGTCGGCAGAGAGGGGCTTATTGGAGCTCCTGGCCTGAGCATAGCTCACATCCAGAGAATCAAAGTTTTCATAGAAATAGGCCAGGGTGGGATTCGATTTGATCCTGTCCAACTCCTTTTGGTTGGCAAACCATCGCGCTGCTACATCGAATACCGTCAGTCGCAGCTGGGAGCCGAATTCCTCAAAAGCGACGAAGGTAAGATCTTTTATGGCCGCTTTAGCATTCTCAATTCCAAAAATCTTCTGTGCATCGGTGCCGGTTACGTAAATCGGCCTTTTTACGCTTTTGGTCTGCACATCGAAGTAATGTTTGCGAATATTAGGAGGCAGGTCGTCTTCAATCAAACTCTCTGTGCGGTTATAGATATCAGCTGTCAGTAGCAACTCTGCAACATCAATTGCGCCAGGCTTCTCCGAGCCATTTTCTCCGCCCATCTTCAAAGCTCCATGGAATGAACTACACTAGTGGCCTATAAAAAGAGATAAAGCTTTCCATTCGTTAATCTTCTGGTTATTGATAGATGCTCGAGTGGCCATCGAGGATTCCGTCTTTACTGGCAATAGCAGAATGGATTTCACCGGGAAGGCAAATGCGCCTGTTGTCTGCTATCTGCGCAGCCCCGGCCACTGATCCGGGCCCGGAGGACTATTCGTACGGGCTCCTGGAATATGACCTTGCCATCAACATTGACATTGCCATCAACATCGCCACCGACATCGCCATCAACATCGCCATCGACATGGCATCTCGCTTTGCAGTGCAAATCAGATTGACGATCCCAATTCCGCTTTTCTATAAGACAGCTTTTTTCCGATAATATCTCGAAGCGGCTTGATCTGGCCTCTCTTGGCGCTGATGGGTGCGATCCGATCAAGCCACTGCGTCCAGGGTGGCATCATGCCCAGCCTCTCGCCGATCAGGTCCAGTGCCCCATCCACATCCACCTTGGCTATGCGATCCATTTTGTTTGCCGCCAGGACCACATCCAGCCCCATATCCTGCAGGAACTGCCAGAGTTCAATCTCAAAGGGCACCTCTCCCCGCCCTTCCCAGCGATCGACGATATCCAGAAATGAGGCCGCGTCGATCACCTGGATGGCCAGGAGAACATCCGGCGCATTCTGCTCGAAATAATGCACAATCAGGTCCTTGGTCTTCTCCTGAACGGCCCGGGTGGCCCTGAGCATGAAGCCATATCCCGGCATGTCCACGTAATAGACATCCCCGACCTTTGTCTTGAAGGGATACTGAGTGATTCCGGGGCGTTTTCCGATCCGGACCTTTTTTCCCGTAAGCTCCCAAAAGAGGGTGGATTTGCCGACGTTTGACCTGCCGATGAGGACGATCTCCCTGGACATGATCATCACTAGGAAGGGCAAGATTCAAAAGGATGCCTATGGTAGGATCACGGCATAAACATCAAGAATAGCTAGGATGACTGGGATAACCAGGATATCTAGAATGGCAAAAAAAGATGAAAAATGACTCAATCGAATAGAGATCCGAGATATGTCGCCCAACAGCTCCTACTGGCCATATCCATGCCGGACGGACTGATCTTCAGGGAGCTGGACGCACCCTCCTACACCAATGTAGATTACTTTCGCATGGCCTGCCATCTGATATTCGAGTGCCTGAGGTGCGGAAACTGCTGCACCACCGGCGATCCGATCAGGCTCAGGCCGGAGGATGCGGCACATTTAGCCAGGGGCCTCAAGATACCACTCAATAAGGCTCTCAAAAAGTTCACCATTGCCGACCCGCAGAAAGCAGGAGTGCTGAACTTCAAGCATATTCTGCCCTGCAAATTCTACGATCAATCAGCGAAGGGCTGCAAGATTTACCAGTTCCGTCCCTGGTCCTGCCGCATCTTTCCCTTCCTGGGAATTTACGGGTCCGAGGATAGAGTCGTGGTCAATGAATTGTGTCCCGGGTCGGTCCAGACTATGGAGACCCTGAAAAAAGCGATCGAGGCCGTCAGGGCTGACGCCGGGATCGGCAATGCCAGCCCTGAAGATATCAAATGCGCAAAGCTATTATTAAGAGAGGCATTGGACCTGTAAGATGACGAAGGGAGGATTTCGCTGCCAGCGCAGGCTCCCGGGCGCAGGTCGATTGCAGGCAGCGGGCGATCCGTGCCGCAGGAGGAAGAAAGCAAGCAGCATCCATCAGGCCGGATTCTGCTGTCAGAATCTATTCGGGGACTGGCCAGGAATCCTGTTCGGATGCTTTCTGGCGACTCCTTTTGCTGGGCTGCGCACAAGGCGAAGAGCGCCGCAGAGCATGAGCTGCACTTGAGGCCGGGCAGGCATGGACACTTCGGCGGCTTGAGGTTGATCGGCCAGGGAAATCATCGTCAATTTTATCGAGTTCGTGAAAGTGTTTTGGGTGGAACACCGCGCGGTGAAACGCGCGGGCATAGTCCTGCGCCCTCAACGCCGGGCAGGCTCGGGCACTTCGGCGGTTTGCGGTTGATTTCTTTCATGCTCTTGGTGGCAGATTTAATTGTTTCTGTCGGAGTGAACATGATGGCTTCAAACCCTTCAGCCTTTCTTGCTCGATGCAATTAATCAGTGGTTTCGAGGGGATTACCTGTGCGTGAGGCTTCAATCCCAGTCGGGTTTTCGTGCTCGTTGCGACCGTGATCTGTCCGGCGGGCGACGATCGCCACGACTTGTTTCAATCCCTGTAGGGTTTTCGTGCTCGTTGCGACTCAAGGCACTTCCGAAATGACTTTATCGAGAGACTTGTTTCAATCCCTGTCGGGTTTTCGTGCTCGTTGCGACTCTGAGATCGTTACCGAATCCTCGGTTGATTGGTCGTTTCAATCCCTGTCGGGTTTTCGTGCTCGTTGCGACCGCTGCAAGCGAAAAAGCAATTAGGATAGAACCAATTAGTTTCAATCCCTGTCGGGTTTTCGTGCTCGTTGCGACCGAGCGTGTCGGGATCGGCGAAGGGGAAGCGAAGGAGTTTCAATCCCTGTCGGGTTTTCGTGCTCGTTGCGACTGCAAAAGTCATCGTAACCACCACCGGGGAAGACATGTTTCAATCCCTGTCGGGTTTTCGTGCTCGTTGCGACCACGCGAGGGCACGATTGGATTTCATCCCGATCTGCCGTTTCAATCCCTGTCGGGTTTTCGTGCTCGTTGCGACTTTCGGCAAGCCTGGATTGTTGACCTGATATAATGACGTTTCAATCCCTGTCGGGTTTTCGTGCTCGTTGCGACAGCCATAAGTAACCTCAGAACGAATAAGTAAGCCCGGTTTCAATCCCTGTCGGGTTTTCGTGCTCGTTGCGACTTCGGTATTCATTCCGGCTAAATCTTAAAGAGTATGTTTCAATCCCTGTCGGGGTTTCGTGCTCGTT
>JAQVZT010000201.1:556-5254 GCA_028708055.1 Methanothrix sp. | reverse complement strand
TCGACCTGCCTTGGCCCTTCACTGGCCAATATCTCTCCGTTCTCGCTCTTTAGAGCCGCCTCGACGAGCGGCTTGTAATGAACGTTCCCGGTATTCTCAAAGGTTATGCCGGCCGCAACATTTCCATTGTCATCCCTGGATGCAGTAAGATCGGTGATGTTCCCGGTCCGGGCGAGATCAGTGCCGTTAACCGTGAGCATTACCAGGACCTGAATTGCAGTCGAAACCGATATGGTGGCGCTTTTTGCCTTCGGTGCAGTCTTGATGACGACAAGGGCGTACTTTCCGCCCGGTCCCGCATCTTCAGGGACGGTCCCAGTTAAAAGCAGCGTCTTTCTCTCTCCCGGCACCAGATCGAAGACCTTTGGCTCAACTGACAAAAAAGGCCTTGCCGTGAAGGAGCTCGTATCATTTTCCTGCGGAATCTCGACACTTGTGCCATCTAAACTCTTTGCATACCCATAGATCTTCGCAGTCATGTTCTCGATGGTTTTATTTTCATCATTGATTACAGTGATCTCATGAACGATTTTTTGGCCCGGCGAGATATCCTCTACGAATATCACACCACCAACGCCAAATCCCACAGAGGGCGATACAAGTATCAGAAGGACCAAAAAGGACGCAAGCGTGAATTTTGCAGCTTTGGAATTCATTTGTCGTTCTCCCTAATTTTGATTAAACTGTTGTAACCATGATATTTAAAGATTGCTGCTAGGAATTATATCGAACCATTGAATACAATAAATGCAGCGATTGCATGGGGAAAATTATTCCATACCAATTATGCAATTTGCGGGCAGACAGATTTGCCTATTGGCAATGTTTAATAAATAAAAGCAGACTCAGCCATGGAAAAGCTGAGCCCTTAGATAATCGATTCAAAAGTGCTCTGTTGCGGTGAAAGTAAGGTTTATCGAGTAATTGCCTACGTCACCTCCAGTGAGGTCGTCTGAACTGATTCCCTGGGAATAGGTGATTTGGGTTACCTGTTCGGGACAATCTGTATTTGCCGGTCCAATTGGCACCAGCGTCGCTCCGCCACTAATAGGTACCTGGCCGGATACATTTAAGGGATATGTCAAGTGGTTGCCCTGTTTTGTAGCCAATATTCCATCTAATGTGTCACTTGCCACTTTAAGATCATAAGTACTTCCGGCCACAACGCCAATAGATCCGCCAGTTGGGTTCTTAGTAGCCGTTGTTGATATTACACCAATATCAATTGCATTCACTAACTGTGTGTTATTCATACCAACGTAATGTAGTGGTATTACGCAACCATTAACTTCTACATTCCCATCAGCAGCAGCAGCTCCAACTAATAACGCGATCCCAAGGACCGCAAGTCCCAATATATTGCATATTCTACTCATTTTTCTCTCCTCCTGTTTGATGTACTATTACTATCCAACTTCTAGAAGATAATCTTTACGTTTGACAATATATATATAAATAACATCATCCATATACACTAACAAACTGCAGACTGCATATCAGGTCAATAGAATTTGATTTTCCCAATTTACAGGACAATGGACGCGTCACGAGCTGAGAACGCCTATTGCGCGAAATTTAGCCCCTGAATCAAAGCAAAAAATATCTAAGAGTAATTCGATCTATTGCTATCGTTTATTCGAAAAGACGCAGCGCGATGGATCTTTAACACAATCCAATGATGTCTAAATTGTATTTTAAAATACTGCACCGAATACAATTTTGATGGGCCAGAGATGGGTTGTATAGTTAGCGTCTGCTAAATCGCGAAATCAATAGTATTTATAACTTTGTATTGGGTTTGAGCATGTTCTTATGCTAAAATGTGTAATTATAAAAGTAATTAGCAAAAATTTAGTAATTTATATTTAATATAATTACTATATTGCTGGATAAATTATGGATTTAGCTGCACTATAAAATTATCAATTTTTAATACAAAAATTATATTCTGATAAAAACATGACAAATTATAATTTTGCTATAAAGTTGAAAAAAACAGTTATCTTCTAAAATTAGTTTTGCATATCGGCCATTTTCCTGCGACCGAAATTAGGTTACTGAGGATTGTTCAGAATTATTTTGTTTCAATAACGCCCTTTGCATGCGAGCCACCTGGCATTCGAATCGATTTAGTCCTATGCTATTGATTATGCCCAGCGGCGGATGATTGGCATCGAGGTAAAAAAGCAGCTAATACTACAATTATCAGACTTCCGGCTGGAGGCTGCCGCGATTCACCGCGACGGACTCCATCGGTCGATATAAGCCTGGACATCGAATTTTCTCTTCGCGCCGCTGTAGCTCATGTACCGCACCTTGCCAAAGATCGCTCTCTCCTTCCAGGCTCGATCATGCAGGCCGCCGATAGACCAGGCAATTCCTGCATAGCCATTGGGATCTCTGCCGTCCAGCTCGTAGCGGTCGTTCAGGTAAATGGCCGCCGCCTGGGCTGCAGCGGGAGTGGCCGTCCACTCCAGGATCTTCTTGGCCCAGTACATTCTCAGGTAGCCGTGCATCTTTCCCGTCTGTTGCATCTCCTGCTGGGCAGCATTCCAGAGATCATCATGGGTGGCAGCTTTCTCCAGCTCCGGGAGTGAGTACAGGTATTCTCTTCTGTCGCCGCTGTGCTCGTCCAGGCTCCGGAGCGCCCAGGCAGGAAAGCCCTGCACATCATCGTAGTGCTGGTTGTAGTAGCAGTAATTGTCCGACAATTCCCTGCGCACTATCAGCTCCTCTAAAAATGCGCCTGCATCTATCCCGCTCCTTGCTGCCTCCAGAGCGACCCTCTGAGCAGAAATCTGGCCAAAGTGCAGATAGGGCGAAAGCCCGGACTGACCACTGATATTGGGATTGTTTCTCTCATTCTCGTATCCGGCAAGCCTGTGCTTCAGGAAATAGTCCATCTGCCTGAAGGCCGCCCTCTCTCCCGGCTCGCTCCCCTTCGCCGCAGGCATTTCCTCTGCCTCAGGCCACTCCAGAACCTCCTGCCAGTCAATCCCTGCAGACCCGCCCTCTTGGAAAGAGCTTTTCACCGGTTCATTGGTCGCATTCTTTGCGGCCACCTTCTCTGGTAAAGCGGGAAATGAGGGAAATGAGGAAGAAGCTGGAAATTCATCGAGAAACTCAAAGAGAAGACGATGAACCTTTGGGCGGAAGCTGTAGGCCGCCCATTCCTGCTTGGGCGAAGCCAGCCAGCAGGGGATGATGTTGTGGGCATCCACCTCGTAAAATGCGATCTCAATTATTTGCGCAAGATGGCTCTTGCATTCCAGGCTATCCCGCAGCGGGGAAAAATCGCAGACCAATGCGCCAGCATCCAGCTCCTCTATCAGGCGGGATATCTCTTCCCTTGGATCGCCCCGAAGGAGGATAAACGGGATAATCCGGGCCGAGAGATCATCTGAAACCTCTTTTAGCCCCTGAAGCATAAAGCGATACTGCATCTTCGTCGCACCCAGGAAACTGGGGGCCAGGCAAAAAGCCACCGCCAGATGGCTGCCGGGTGTTTTGGCCAGCTCTCCGGCATAGAGCAGAGCCCAGTTGTCCCTGACCCTCTGATCGCGACTCATCCAGTAGATCACCGGGCCGCTAGACTGGCTCGCATGGCTATCATGGCTCTCTTTTCTCAATGCTCTTATCCTTCGTGGATTGACAGGCATTGCTGGGTTACTGTTGCTATTACTATTTATAGAAGCTATCGCGCTTCGCAGATATTTGAGGCAGATATGACAGTGATCATGTATAATACGAAATTACCTTCCGAAAGAAGTATATGGTAGCAGAAAGAGGAAAAATAGATTTGAACGGATCATCCCAATGACATACGAAATATTATGGCACTTCGAAGCAGATCCTGAGAATAATGACATTGATAGTCATGCCGATTGCTACGTATCGCCGGATGCGGACAGGATGCTGGGCCTGCCAAAGAACACTATCAATGACAGCTTTGAGAAGTATCTTTCCTATGTGCATCCGGAGGATCTGCCATCTATCCAGGAGATGCTTTCTCAGGCCATCAAGTCGCCCGGAAATGAGAAGAACACAGAGCACAGCCTTCTGAAAGCGGATGGGTCTGCTCTTAAGGTTCGTTCCAGATGCTATGCCACGCAGCAGCCTGAGGGCAGGATAGTTGTCCACGGCTGCACGATAGATCTCAATATTATAGGTGCAGTCCAGTCCGCTAGTGAAGCTACAGAGCGCAGGGCTTCAGGGGAAGCTCTGCAAGAAAGCGAGTCCCGGTTTCAGGCCATCTTTGATAACTCTCAGGATGCATTGATCACCCTCTCTGCACCCCTCTGGAATATAAGCTCAGCAAATCCGGCGGCACTCAAGATGTTCGGGATAGGGGATATTGAGGATCTCAAGTCATTCTCTCCCCTGGATATCTCACCGGAGACGCAGCCAAATGGCCAGAAATCCGCCGACAGATTCCGGGAGATGATTGAGACCGCCCTTCAGAAGGGCTCCAATTACTTTGAATGGATGCACCGCCGCCAGAGCGGGGAACAATTTGCGGCAACCGTCCAGCTCACCTCCATGCGGCTTAGAGAGCAGATGCTGATACAGGCCACTGTGCGTGACATCTCAGAATGTAAAAGGGCACAAGCGGCTCTGCTGGGAAGCGAAAAGCGCCTCAAACGGGCAGAGGAAATTGCCCGGTTTGGCCACTGGGAGTTCTCCTTTGATGATGATAAG
>JAQVZT010000201.1:0-546 GCA_028708055.1 Methanothrix sp. | reverse complement strand
AAGGTCCGAACCTCAGATGGTGCAAAGCGCATCTACGGACTGGAGGGCGATGAGTGGTCGCCTATCGATATTAAAAATATTCCCCTGCCAGAGTACCGGGCGTTCCTTGACAGGAGCCTCTCCGACCTGGTTAATGATAGGAAGCCCTATGATGTGGAATTTAAAATCAAGAGGCATTCCGATGGACAGATTCTGGATATTCATTCCCTGGCGGAATACGATCCGGCAAAGAGAACGGTCTTTGGCGTCATAGAGGACATCACGCAGAGCAAGAGATCTGAGGAGGCCTTGCGGGAGAGCGAGCTCCGGCTGAGGACTATTTTTGAGACCTCCTCTGCAGGAATATTGATAATCGATCCGTATGGCAGGATAATAAAAGCCAACCAGAGAATGGCAGAACTCTTTGCCAGCCCGATGGAGATGATAATCGGCTCTGCATATCCCTCCCTGGTCCATCCTGATGAACGCCCGGAGGGAGCAGATCGAATGCAGGCATTGATGGAAGAAAGGATCGATACCCTCTACATGCAGCGGCACTATATTCGC
>JAQVZT010000200.1:3177-5260 GCA_028708055.1 Methanothrix sp. | reverse complement strand
GATCCAACCTCCTTTCCGTCAAAGACGATCCTGCCCGACGTTGGCCGCTCTATTCCGGCGAGGATCTTTCCCAGGGTGGTCTTGCCCGAGCCCGAGGGTCCCATCAATCCCACCGTCTTTCCTGACAGCAATTGCAGAGATATGCCTGTTAGAACCTCATGCTGCTTTCTGAAGATCAGGCCAGATTCGTAGACGAGCCTCACATCCTCCGCCTTCAGTATAGCCAGCATCTCACCTCCCGGCTCATGCTCTCGCTGCCGCTGAAAGTCGCGCTCATGCCTTCGACAGTAACCATCCCTGGTTTCTTTCTGCACCGCTCAAAGCCTTTGGGGCAGCGGGGAAGAAACTTGCATCCTGAAGGCGGATTTATCATGGAGGGCGAAGATCCCGGTATGGGCTGAAAGCCCCTCTCAGGAAGACAGTCCAAAAGAGCGGATGTATAGGGGTGCAGAGGCTTATTGAAGATATCCTCAGATCTGCCAATCTCAACGATCTCGCCACAGTACATCACTGCTATCCTGTCGGATATATTTCTGGCCAGATTGAGATCATGGGTGATGAGGAGAAGAGATGCCCCGGATTGATTCTTGATCCTGGCCATCTCTGCCATTACCTCTCCAGCCAGTGCTCCGTCCAGCCCTTTGCTGGGCTCGTCGGCTATTATGATCCTTGGGGAGAGGATCATAGAGGCGGCGATCATCACCCTCTGGTTCATGCCGCCGGAGAACTGAAATGGGTACATTCTCATCTTGTCGTCGCCCCGCAGGCCCAGTCCGCTGAGCATGGCTCTCGCCTGTTGCAGGGCCTGGACGGCGGCGCCTTTGCGGATGCGCAGCATCTCTGCGATCTGTTCGCCCACTCGGATGATTGGATTTAGGGCCAGGGAAGGATTTTGAAATACAATGGCAATCTCGCTTCCCCTTATCCTCGACATCTCCAACTCATCCAGTCTCAGAAGATCCCCGCCTGCGTAGACTGCTCGCCCCTGGATGATGGCGTTGCGAGGCAATAGCTGCATTATGCTGCTTGCCACCACCGATTTTCCGCAGCCGGTTTCGCCCACAAGAGCCAGCGCCTCTCCCCGGTGCAGTACGAATGAAACATCATCGGCAGCCTTAACCTGGCCGGCGGCAGTATCGAAGGACACGGAGAGATCCTCAATCTGCAATATTGATGCGACAGCGGCCCTGACTTCGGTCATTCCAGCCTCCTGTACTCCTGCTCCTGCTCTTCCCAGGCAAATCCCATGAGAACCACGCAGAGGACAAAGAGAGTAATGCAAAGGCCAGGCGTCAGATACCACCACCAGTAGCCGTTTATGAAGCCTCCCCTGGTGAAGGCGAAGTTGATCATCGTCCCCCAGCTCTTCATGGTGGGATCGCCCAAACCCAGAAAGGAAATGGAGGCTTCCGCAATCATGGCAGAGGCGATGGAGAGGAGAAATTTGGGGGCAATCACATGGCTGGTGTTGGGCAGCACATCGGTAAATATGATATGAAAATCCGAGAAGCCCAATGCTCTGGCTGCCTGCACAAAGCCATTCTCCCTGACCTGTAGGGTTCTGCTGCGAACCACTCTAGCCGTGGAGGTCCACCACAATGCGCCCATGAGGATGGCGACGATCCAGAAGCTGGGCCTCAGGAATGAGGCAATTACGATTATCAGCGGAATCTGGGGAATCATGAGAAAGATGTCCGTTATTCCCATGAGGATTTCATCCGTCATGCCCCTGTAGTATCCCGCCAGAAGGCCAACGATTGTGCCGATTATCGTCGCCATTAGTGCAGCAGCAAAGCCCACTATGAGCGAGATCCTGGTGCCGTAGATCAGTTCGGAGAGTATGTCATTTCCAAGGTCGTTTGTGCCCAGAAGATGCTCGCCCCCCGGAAGAAGGTAGGGCTCAAATCTCATCCAGGGATCGTAGGGAGCCAGCTGTTCGGAGAATATCGCCATAAGAACAAAGGATAAAAATAATAACAGTCCCACCAGACTGATCTTTTGAATCCGGAGAACTCCTCCTGCTGAAGAAAGGTCCAGCAGGCTGCGTTTTGTCCTTCTGCGGTCATTCGAACATTCTGGAGCC
>JAQVZT010000200.1:0-3077 GCA_028708055.1 Methanothrix sp. | reverse complement strand
GACCCCTGCAACACCGGATAATCCCGGGAGAGCAGAGCATCATAGATGAGGTTGCCCATGCCGTTCATGGAGAAGACTATCTCCACGAACAGGGCCCCGCTCAGGATAAAGCCGAAATCCATGGCCAGGAGGGTGATGATAGGAAGAAGGGCATTCTTGAAGACATGTCTGAAAAGAATCTCCGCATCATACAGACCCTTAGCCCTGGCAAATGCGGCATATAGACTGCTCTTTTCCTGAAGAACGCTTCCCCGCATTATCATGAAATTTCTCGACAGGGAAAAGAGAGTCATGACCATAACGGGCAGAAAGAGGTGATAGGCGATATCTGCTGGCGAACCTGTGTCGTAAAAGCCCTTCATGGGAAAGAGGTCGAGCTTGAAGGAGAACAGATAGAGAGCCAGCAGGCAGAGGAAATAGGGCGGGGTGCAGTAGATCGCCAGGAATAATGCGGTGCTGGCCTTCTGCCCACCATTAGCGCTTTTCCAGCCGGCAAGCGCTCCCAAAATCGTGCCCAGGATGCCGCCCGTGAAGAGAGACGGCACTGCCAGAATCAGCGTCCACTTCATGCGGGCGGCTATGATTTCCGCAACAGGGCAGTGCCTGTGAAAGGAGTAACCCAGGTCAAGATGGAGGATGCCCCGCCAGTAATCAAGATACTGCTCGATCAGGGGTCTGTCCAGTCCCATCTCGCTCTTAAGCTCTTTAACGCTGCTGTCCGTCAGTGTGACATCCTCACCGAGAAGATTGGTGAGAGGGTCGCCGGGCATAGCCCTGGGAATGACGAAGTTCAAGGTGAATATGATTACTATTGCGATAACATATCTGCTCGCCCTCTTTGCGGTCAAGGACATGAAATATCGTCTTCCATCAGCGATTCAGGTAGAGAAGTGCGTCTGTCGCCTGAAATGATGCCCATTTTCCGTCAGATCTTTCAATAAGCCGATCTTCTTCATCAAGGTGGCCAAGCAGCTGTTCGGGGCTTTTTTTGCAAAAACGGTACTGCTTGAAGACCAGGTCGACGGGAAGAGAGTAATTGCGGGTGAAGAGCATCCTATCGAATCGATAGCCCAGGTCGCTCAAGATGTGATCAAGGCAGATATAGTCGGCATAAGGCCTTCTGCCATAGGCAAATTCGTTCAGCGAGTCAACTCCGCCTCCCCTAAAGACTATGAACACCCCTTTCCTGGCGATATCGATCATCCTGGAGAGGAAGCATTCGATATTCTCGTCGAACAGGCTGTAGGCCGCCAGAGAGTAGTCAACGATGGCCGCGTCTTCCCCGGAGGAGCAAACTGCGGAAATATCGGATGGCAGCACATCTTTCCACTCCTTTTTTATGGCCAGGATATTATCCAGCCCCTCTTGCCTGGCCTTTTCCATCAGGATCTGCAATTGATGGTCCGATGGATCAACGGCAATGGTCCTGGAGGTCTTCTTTGAGAGCGGAATAGCAAAGGCGCCCGTTCCTGCTCCTATGTCCAGCAATGTCGAATTCGGAGAAATAAGGGAGGAGATCTTGCCAAGGATCTCACCCGGATAACCGGCGAGCAGGAGTGCCCGGTCATAGATTCCGTAGCTGCTCCAGAATTGATCATTGGAGATCTTCTCCGCTGCGAGGGTTTGTTTATAGCTGGTCTTCCTCACGAAATCCTTCCATTGGTCCGTCCAGCAGCTCATCCTTCCTTCTCCACTGAGAGGAAATTTTCCACATTGAATATTCCGTAGAGCGGATCAGAGTACCAGCCTTTCCAGTCCTTGTTGTAGGGAGTCTCTACCTTGTTCCAGTAAAGGGCGATGGCCGGCAGATTCTCCGCGTAGTAGTCCTGCAGCTCGTAGGCGTAATCCTTGAGCTGATCATCGCTGGTGGAAGCGAGAATATCGTCGCACAGCTTCAGGAAGACCGGATCGTCAAGGACATGCAGGACACCTTCTCCAGTTCTGCGGGAATCGAAGTAGCCTGTGCCCCAGTTGGCGTGCATGAGCATTCCCCAGGGAGTGGACCGGGTGATGGTGAGATCATACTCGCCGGCGTCCTTCTGCTTGATCCAGGTGCTGGAGTCCACAGTCTTAATCTCGCTATCAATTCCGAGCCCCTTCAGGTATTCGGAAACAAGCTCTGTGGTCCTCATGTAATCATTTCTCGTCAGGAATGCGAGCTTTATGTCCTTTCCATTCTTATCTTCCAGGATGCCGTTTCCATCCGAGTCCTTGTATCCGTCAGCTTCCAGAATGCTCTTGGCCTGAGTGAGGTTGTACTCGAGCTTTGCCGTCTCCTTGAAGTCCATCATGCTGGGCGGCACGAAACCGGCATTAGGAACCTGGCCGTATCCCAACCCATCCAGCTTCAGGATCTCACTGTAATTTATGGCGTAGGAGATGGCTTTTCTGAACTCCTTATCAGACATCGGCTCCTTTTGCAGATTCATTCCCAGGAAAATCAGTCCGATGTTGTCCGTCTCTACGAAATCGAAGTTTCCGGTGTCCTTGAGCTTCTGGATGCTGGCATAGGGATAAGTTCCTGCATATTTGTAATAGGCATCGACGTCTCCCTTCTCCAGGGCCAGGGATAGAACATCCATATTGCTGAAACTATGAACCTCCAGGGAATCGAATTTTGGTGTCTGTCCCTTCCAGTAGGGATTCAGTTTGAAGTAGACCACTCCGGCATCGAGATCTGTTTTAGCGATGCAGAAGGGACCGCAGCCGATATTCTCCCCATCGTTGGTGTATTCCATGGGCTTGTCGATCTTCTCCCAGATGTGTCTGGCCAGGATAGGATAGGTGGCAAACTCCAGGTTGAGCCGGGAGTAGGGCTTGGTGAGACGGAAAACCACTGCGTCGCCATCCACTGAGATGTTCTCAATGGTGCTTTTCATCCAACCGGCGGAGGGAAGGTTATCCCTGAGATAGCTGAAGGTGAACTGCACATCGTCCGGCGTCAGCTTCTGGCCGTCGCTCCAGTACAGGTCGTCATTGATCACAAACTTCCAGACCTTTCCGTCTTCCGATACCTCGGAGCTTTTTGCGATCAGGCCTGCTATATTTCCGTCCTCAGTCATCTTCATTAGAGTAGG
>JAQVZT010000199.1 GCA_028708055.1 Methanothrix sp. | reverse complement strand
GCCATACAGATCGAGCCGGAGTATGCCACTGCCTGGAAGAATCTGGCTGTAGCTTGCCAGTCACTGCACCGCCTCGATGAGGCAGAAGAGGCTTTCAGGCGCGCCGGCGAATTGGGGCTCTGATCAGTCTACCTCTTGCCGGATAGGCTCCGGGCGATCTCGCCGACCAGAGACTCTCGATTCTCTCGGTTTACGGTTATCACCTTGAAAGTGCTGCGGATCTTCTTGGCCAGCCGGTGATTGGACCACTCGTGAAGCACCACCAGCATGGGCAGCGATGAGGAGATGGCCATCTCTACGGCAGAGACGAACTTATGGCTGGTCAATTCCATGGGGCCCACCTCGTCGACGACTATCAGCTCGCACTTCAGGGCATCTTCCACCGCTTTTGCCCCGATCCCATCCAGGTCTTCAGGATGGACGCGGTATTTGCCCAGTTGCGGCCCGGTGCCGGCCTCATCAGCCAGAATGCCCACCGCCCCAGAAGCGAGGTCGAGCAGCTCAAAACCTGTCCTACGATCTTTGTAGCGCCGATCCCGCGCCAGCACTCCACCTACCCGCATGCATGTGGCGGCAGCAACCTTTGTAGCCAGCGTGGACTTGCCGACGCCAGGCGATCCGGTGATTGCTATCCTAGATGCCATACAGCTCCCTCATCCTTTCCGTGTAACCGCTGAGGCTCTCTACGTCTTTAATCTCTTTCCGGACCAGTTTACCCAGACGGCATCGAATCTCGCTGTCCGGCCTTAAGCCAGCCGAACGCAGGTGAAGCTCGATGGTCCGGCACATCTCATCGCCTTTCTCATCCCAATCGGTGAGAAGAATGATCTGAGAATAGCTTCGGGCAGCATCCTCAGCCAGCTGCAAGGCCTGACGGCGGGAAGCCATGATCACCGGCCCGGGAAGGCCCAGGGCACGCAGAGACAGGAGGTCGCGCCTTCCTTCCACAATGACGGCCGCGCCCTGGCAGGAAGCATCAATAAGCGATGCAATCAGCTTCTCAAGCGCCTCCAGATCATAGGTCCTCTTGGGACGAGCCTCCAGTGTGTCTCTCCCCCACGCCATGTCAATACTCCCCAACTATCCTAATTTCTGCATCAATGACCCGACGACTTCGCCCGCAGCCATTCCTTTCACCAGGAGGAGCTTTCTAGAGCTCTTCTGGCCGGTCAGGACTTCGATCTGCGCTTCGCTAACGCCAAGAGCCATCGCCAGGCCGAGGGTGAGCTGCCGGTTTGCCCGTCCTCGCGACGGCTCCTCGGTCAGATGAGCTTCGACCGATCTACGCCACATATTATAGCCCGATGGCACCGCCAGCCGGGAGGAGCCGGGCACAACTTCAAAGCTGACAGTGCAGCCCAGCGGATGAGGTCTGACCGCCTCGCTAATGTCCATTGCATCTAAAAGGAGGCTCTTGAGGCTTAAAGCTTATCACTGTTGTTTTGGCAAAAGGTTAAAATAGCGTTAGCGATGAAGGGAGAGAGGTTCGATGGAGATCAAGAAAGTTCTCGTCCCGGCGGATCACTTTCTGCTGGCAGAATCTATTCTTCCCGGCTTAAAGCAGCTTGGCCTGCAAATTTGCGATCAATTGCCAAGCCCGGCAAAGGACTGCCTTTTGATAAGTGGCCCGGAATATGCTTCAAACCCCGAAGGCTCCATCCTCATTCGCCAGGCTCTGGCTAAGGGAAGCGCCGTTTTATTGGAAAGCGCCCGCTGCTCATCCATTCTTGAAGAGATCAAAGAGACGGGCGGCCTTTCTCAGGAGACCAGAAACGACCTGGAAGCATATGTTCTTTATAAATGTCTGCAGAGTGATTCAGAGCGGCTTTCCGCTCTTATGGCAAAATGCAATGCCATGCCCCGCTATGCTGCTGCTGCCTATGAGAAGGTGCAGGATCTTCGCTACGGCGAGAACTGGCACCAGAAGGCGGCACTCTACATCAGGCAGGACGGTTTGGGCCTGCATGCCGGGAGGAAGCTGAATGGGCGGGAGATGTCCTACAACAACATGGTTGATGCGGAAACGGTTCTTGAGATGCTGATCGATTTGTCCGAGTACGACGGCATCCCGGCAATAAGGCCGCTATCAGTCATCGTCAAGCATGCCAATCCCTGCGGAGTGGCCTATGGAGATAGCCTCGCCCAGGCCTATCGCCTCTCCTTTGCCACCGATCCCAAATCCGCTTATGGTGGAGTCATCGGATTTAGTCGTCCAGTTGATACAGATACTGCCCGCGCTATTGGCGATAGCTTCGTCGAGGTGCTCCTCGCCCCAGGATACGAGCCTGAGGCCCTGAAGCTGCTCACGGAAAAGAAGCCGAATCGCAGAATACTGGATATAGGAGACCTGCTGGCCAGAAAAGAGGAGCTTTATCAGGGCTATTACCAGAGGAACATCTTTGGTGGCATGATGCTTCAAAATTACGACACAGGCGATCTCCTGGAGTGGAAGGTCGTAACCAAGAGGCCACCAACGGAATGGGAGAGCAAAGCCCTTCGATTTGCCTGGAAGGTTTCGAAATACGTCAAGTCCAATGCCCTGGTTTATGCCACCGATTGCCAGACTATCGGCATAGGATCGGGCCAGGTGAGCAGAGTGGATTCAGCGCGCTTCGGAGCGGAAAAGGCGGAGGAGCATGGCCTTGATACCCGAGGAACAGTCGCTGCCACAGATTCATTCTTCCCCTTCCGGGACGGCCTGGATCAGGCCTATCAAGCAGGAGCCGTTGCAGTAATTCATCCCGGCGGATCCATCCGGGATGCAGAGGTGATTGATGCCGCCAATGAGCACAATATGGCCATGGTCTTCACCGGCATGCGCCACTTCAGGCATTGAAATCCGCAAGAAGAAAAAAGCTCAAACCATCATTTTCATCCTTATAGCTATTGCCCTTTCCATTCTCATGCCATCGGTTCCGGCCAGTGCGAGCGTTATCCAGGCAGGAACTGATGTCCAGACGGCCATAAACTCAGCCAACGCTGGAGACACGATAATAGTAGGCCCTGGGGAGGTGAGCCGCTTTCAGGTGGACCGACCGCTGACTATCGAGGGACAGGGCGATCCCACAGTCAGTGCAGCTCTGCAAAAGCCGGCCATAAAGGTGCTCAGCGACGATGTTACCATCACGGGGTTTCACATTATCGGCGTGGGCAAAGACACCACTGCCAAGTTCAATTACTACATGCAAAACCCGACCGCAGCCGCAGGAAGCAGCTTCGATGAGCCCAACACTGCCCTGGTTATAAAGGGCAACGGCTTTTCCATGAAAAATTGCAGCTTCTTTGGAGCACAGCTGGCCATCTCTGCGGAAAACGTGCACAACCTGGTCCTGCAGAACAACACCATTAACAGTTGTGATACGGGAGCCCTCATCCAGCGAAGTTCCCAGGTAAGAGTCACCGGATGCCAAATCACGGGCTGCAAGAAGTACGGCCTTGATATCGAAAAATCAAGCAATGTAACACTCGACAACAACAGTATCGTCAACAACACCAACGGGGGAATACTGCTCAAGGAGACGGACGAGAATATCGTCCAGGATAACATCCTCTCCATGAACACCTTTGGCCTCTCCCTATGGAAATCGTCATCCAATCAGGTGAGAAGAAATCAGGCGGATCATAATTACTATGGTATTCTGGTGACCGCATCATCCAACTATAACAACCTGACTGATAACTTGGCAGAGGACAATAGCAGAAGCGAGATCGTGAGCGGATTTGGCATTGGCATCAGCCTGCAAGAGAACAGCAGCTATAATATCCTGATCCGAAACACGGCAAAAGGCAACTTCAATGGCCTGGAGATCTCAAAAGGCTGCAAGTACAACGCCATCTACGACAATAATGCCTCGGACAATGAGCATGGCATAAGGCTCAATGAGAACCGCAATAACCTCATCGCTGCAAATAACTTCTTTAGAAACAAGATCAATGCCTACGAGAATACCAGCCTAAATATATGGAATACCACTATCGGCAACTACTACAGTGACTATCAGGGCAAAGACGCAAATGAGGACGGCATTGGCGACCAGCTCTATTCTCTTCCCGGGCCGGAATCTCATTCCTTTGACTACCGGCCACTCATCCGTCCTTTTCGGGATGCAGTGCCAGACAGATTCCAGATAAGAGATGAGGTCAAGAAATATGCTGTCTTCCCGCCAGCCGATTATGAGTATCCTACAATCAGCGAGCAGAAGGGCGTCGTGGTGATATCCAGAAAAACGCCAAGCACGCCGCCCAAATGGGGTGACGCCCGGGCATTTGATGCCAGCGCCCCGCCCTTCCAAAAGGAGAACGCCTTTTAAAGCCCGCGCAGGGAAGGATTATATTCTCTGCCGGGCCTATTTCAAGAGATGAGTCTCATAACCGAGGGCGCAATCACCTTCGAGACGGATGGTGCGTTCTACAATCCCAAGATGCTTCTTAACCGGGAAATAGGCGTAGCCATGGCCGGGACCCTAGGGATCTCAGACTATCTGGACGCTCTTTCTGCCAGCGGCATTCGCGGGCTGAGAGTCGCTCGGGAAGCAGGCGTGCAGAAGGTGACCCTGAATGATGTCAGCCCCCAAGCGTGCCTGCTCATAGAAAAGAACCTGAGCCGAAATGAGCTGGCCGGCACGGTGACCTGCTACAATGCCAACGTCCTCTTGCATGAGCAGCACTTTGAGGCGGTGGACCTGGACCCATTCGGCTCGCCTTCTGCCTATCTTTCCGCGGCCAGCCGGTCGGCACTCTCTTATCTATTCATCACTGCCACCGACACAGCCCCCCTTTGCGGGGCTCACCTTAATAGTGGCATCCGTAAGTACATGGCTCTGCCGCTCTGTACCGACTACCACCGGGAGATGGGGGCTCGAATCCTTCTCGGCCTGGCGGCGCGAGAGCTGGCAAGACTTGACAAAGCCATGCAGCCAATGCTCACCCACGTTACCGACCATTATGTTAGAACTTACCTGCGCGTCGTCAAGGGAGCAAAAGCCGCTGACAAATGCCTGAAAGAGCTGGGCTACGTGGAGCACTGCGCCAACTGCGGCAGCTTTGTCCTCCGGAAGGAGCCCAGGCCGGCGGGACAGTGCTCCCATTGCTCCGCCAAAACTGCTCTGGCAGGCCCGCTCTGGTTGGGAATGATTCATGAGCCGCAGGTGATCGAGAAGGCTCTCTGCTGGAGAGGGCTGAGCCGAAGGGCGACAAAGCTTCTCGGCACCTGCGCCGGAGAGATAGATGCCCCCATGTATTATGATCATCATAGCATCTGCGAAAGACTGCACATCACTCCCGGCAAGATCGATGATGCCATAGAGCGGCTGCAAAGAG
>JAQVZT010000198.1 GCA_028708055.1 Methanothrix sp. | reverse complement strand
CCGACAATTGTTCCGACCGATCCCTTTGCTATGGACATCATGCTCTTAGATCGCCTTCTTGCTATATTCCCATTTTCAATAGGTATCTGGAAGTATAAAAAGATTGGTCCAAATGCCATTTTTCCCAGAGCGGGAAAAATTAATTTAATATAATCATGCACTGATCCATATGGCTCCAACGGTCTTCGATAATATGAATAACAATTGATCATTTGAATTTCCAAATCGGATCAACGAAGCAAGAATCTCCCAATTAAATGAGATAAAAAAAGAGATCTCATTAAGAGATGTCGAAAGAGATCTGAAAAGAGATATCGAAAGAGATCTGAAAAGAGATTAATCCAGGCTACTCCTATTAGTAGCCTAATAGTATCTGTACGACCTTCTCATCGCCTGTCCGTAAGCCAATCCAACGAGAAGCCCAACGATATGAGCCATATGAGCGATGTTGTCTGCCGAACCCATTGACAGGAAATCGATCAGTGCGAATAGGACCACTGCTCCACGGATGCTCATCGGTATAATGAAGAAGAGCAGTATGCGAATTTCGGGAGCAATCACCGCCAGGCATCCCAGCACCCCGAAGAGCGCTCCGCTCGCGCCTACCATGGACCCGCCAGATATCATCATCTGGCCGAGGGCCGCCACGATCCCTGAGAAGATGTAGATCTGCAGGAATTTGCTCTCTCCCACCCGCCTTTCCAGCTCCATGGCAAAGAAGAAGAGAAATAGCATATTCCAGAAGAGATGGTTAAAATCAGCATGCACGAACATATATGTAATGATCGTCCATGGCCTTTGCATTACATATTCCGGATTCAGAGCCAGATAAGAGTACACGAATGATGGAAAGATCAGGCTGATCAGGAATACTACGATGCATGCTAATAATATTAGCCCGGAATAGCTCACAGGGAGACCTGCTGGGATATAGCCTCGCCAGCCGTTAGCGGCAATCGGCTCGCCCCATTCGTCTCGCCGCCTGAAATCCACTCTACTGATTGACATGGCCTTTATTGTTTTCATTCTATCAGTTTCATTTTATCATTTGATAGCATTCATTCCGGCACATACTGGCCGTCTCTCAAGACTATGACATAGTCCGCGGAATTTCGCAGGGCTACCGAGAAACCTGGCTCTGCCCCAAAGATAATCGTCTCCTTGCCATGTTCCATGGCTTTCATGAGCACCGGCTTTAGATCTGCATCCCGGGTCACAAGTGCCAGGGTGTCAATGACCGGATTATAGATCATATCCACACCTTCCACAGCCATTCTCACGTCCACATCGCTGGTGCATATCACCGGGTCAAAGCCCTGATTTTCCACCGCCTCGACCAGTTTCTCCGAGGCATATTGATTCAGGAACACCTTGCCCATCTTGATATCGCCATAATCCTTGAGGATGTCCCGAATCTCTTCCAGATCCATCTGAAACTCCTTTCTGAGCATATTGGGACCATCCACAAGCAGTCCGATCTTCTTTCGCCCCTTCTCCTTCTTTGAGCCCAGGTAACTCATGATATGCTCGAACTGTATTGGTATCCGGTTCATGTTGACCCTTTCTTAATAGATTTATCAGATGTTATAAATTCGTTTGGTGTTTTCTGCGGTTATCCGGGCGATCTCTTGAGGCTCCAGGCCTCTGATCCTGGCGATAAGGCGTACCGAGTCGATCACCATTGACGGCTCATTTCTGCCGCCGCGAGGCGAGAGGAAGGGGCTGTCGGTCTCCACCAGCAACCGATCCAGTGATACATTTCTGGCCAGTATTTGGTGATGAGGGGACCGGCAGGTATTGGTCGCGAGAGAGATATAAAACCCTCTATCAATAGCCTCCTTCATAGTTGCAATCGAGCCGCTATAGCAGTGGAAGACCACCTTGTCCAGGTGCTTTACCATCTCAAGGGCAGGCTGCTCGGCATCACGGGAATGGATCACCAATGGCTTGCCGAGGGTCCTGGCCATCTCAATGACCTTTTTAAAGACCTTTGCCTGCGCCTGCCTTCCGGGAGCATCCTTGCAATGATAATAATCCAGTCCCGCCTCGCCTATGCCCACAGCCTGGCCGGCATTCTCTTCAATCTGCTTGAAAAGCATCTCCAGTTCCGGCTCCTTTATGCTTTCCAGGGTGTTGGGGGAGAGCCCCAGTGTAGCGGACATGAAATCGTACTTTCTGGCAAGCTCAAGAGACTTAGCATTAGTGGAGTAGTCCACGCCTGAGTTTATCATGTGGATCAGGCCGGCCTCTTTGGCCCTATCCAGCACAGCATCGCGGTCTTTGTTGAACTGCTTAAAGTCAAGGTGGCAATGGGAGTCGATCACTCCCTGTAAAGATGCATCTGTCGACGATATTCCTCCGCGGCAATTTTTTTTGGTATCGCTTAACGCTGTCATGCTCTTATTTCAGTAGCATTCACCCTTTTAGTCTTGATGGTATTATCTTTTTTGGTGTCGTCAAAAGACGGGATTTCAGGCAGAGCGATGGAATTAGGATATTCTTCAGATGCCTTTCTCCTGCCATCATCCTGCCACCTCACGTCAGGGCATTTCCACGCGATGATCCCTCTCGCATAAGGAATATAAGTTCAGAGCCCCAGGGTCTCTGTTATGAGCAAGATGGAGATTATCCATGGCCTGATCGAGGATATTCCGGTTCTCACCGTATCCGGTAAGATCGATGCCGTGACTTCCAAAGACCTTGAGAATGCTTTGGCGGGACTGATAGATAAAAACGGGAATTTTCTGGTGATTGACATGGAAAAGGTAGAATATCTCAGTAGCTCAGGCCTGCGGGTGCTCATGGCATCGAAAAACAAGCTCAAAAAAATGCAAGGAGATCTGCTCCTCGCTGCTTTGCAGCCTTTTGTCAAGGAAGTCTTCTCGCTCACCGGAGCCATTAGATTTTTCTCAATCTATCCCAATTACAATGAGGCTATAAAGAGTCTTCAGAGATAGATGAAGAAAATGCGAGTCGATAAGCAAAATTGGTCCTATGCAGCATAAGTAGCATGAGCAATGCTAATGAGCAAATGATAAACCAAGTTTAGCGGACTTACCATATGGCCAACTCACTGATCAGCGATTCCCTGGTTCTGCTCCAGGCGGTAAGCGTAATAATAGTCGCTGCCCTCCTGATATCCCGCAGCCGCCCGTTTAGGGAGGTAATCGATGGCAATCCGACTGCCGAAAGCCAGGTGCTCCTCGCGCTTTTCTTCGGGATGGTCTCGATCTACGGCTCGGTAATCGGCATTAGTTTTCTTGGGGCTATCATCAGCGTCCGTGATCTTGGACCGCTCGTCGGAGGGCTCGCCTGCGGGCCTGTAGTGGGACTGGGCGCTGGACTCATCGGGGCGGCATTCCGCATCTCCGAGGGGGGATTCACGGCTCCTGCCTGCAGCATTGCCGCTGCTCTGGCAGGCATCATCGGCGGCATTATTTACAGGCACAAGGGCCGCTTTCCCGGCATTGTCTTCACCACTGCTTTTGCAGTCCTATTCGAGCTATTTCATGTACTGCTCACTCTGGCCATCTCCCGGCCTTTCGATTTGGCAATGGATGTGGTATCGCAGGCATCCGTACCCATGATTCTTGCCAATGGCGCAGGGATGCTCATTTTCGCGTTCATCATAGAAAATGTCATCCGGGAGAGGGAAACTATGAGAGAAAGGGATAGATACCAGCTGGAGCTGCAAATTAAAAAGGCGGAGCTTATTGTGGCCGCTGATATTCAGAAGAGCTTTCTTCCCGGCAAGATTCCTTCTCCGAAGGGATTTGATATCGCAGCCACATCTATTCCCGCAAAAGAGGTGGGCGGGGACTTTTACGATTTTGCTATGCAGGATGGCATTCTGCAGCTTGTGATCGCAGATGTATCCGGAAAGGGAGTTCCTGCGGCATTGTTCATGGCCCTCTCTAGAATAATTGTCCGGGCATGCTCAGCTCCATTGAGAGGTGGATTTGAGAGGCTCAGGTGCGCCAACAAGATGATCGTGGACGAATCCGGCTCTGATACATCAGGCATGTTCGTGACTCTCTTTCTGGGAAGGCTGAACCTGCTCGACAGAATCCTGGTCTATGCCAATGCCGGCCATAATCCCCCTCTGCTCTTTCGAGCTGATTCCAATAGCATAGAGAAAATGGAAGTGACTGGCGTTGCCCTGGGGATGATGGCGGAAATGGAATACGAGCAGCGGCAGGTGAGCCTGGCACCTGGAGATGTGTTGCTCCTGTACACCGACGGCATTGTGGAAGCCATGAATAAAAAGGAGGATCTATTTGGGGAGAACCGCCTCAGATCCGCCCTGACGGCTGCTGCCGGCCATTCTGCTCAGGAGATATTGGATGGCATCCTGCGCGACCTGGCAGGATTTACGGAAGGCGTGGAGCAATCGGATGATATTACCGCTGTGGTGATCAAGGTTACTGGGTAAACTTACAGCAGGTTGAAATATCTGTGCAGCATAAACCTGCGGCTGTCCAGCTTGGTTAAGCATAATCGAGACCAATCAACCATAATCAGGATCAATCAAGATAAATCAAGTATTAAAGGGCAGGGAAATTCAGGATGTCTAGAAAACCGACCAATCTCATCTACGGCGTTGACGACAAACCGCCTCTTGCGACGACGCTGCTCCTTGGATTCCAGCATATATTCATCCTGTCTATTGCCTTCATCTTTCCGGTGGTAATAGTAAAGGAGATCGGCGCGTCCCCCGAAGATGCGCAGAATCTCATCTGCATGGCCATGCTGGCCACCGGCTTTTCCACTGCTCTGCAGGCATTGAATAAGGGGCCTGTCGGCTCCGGCTATCTCTGCCCTCTGGTAAACGGCCCGGCTTTTGTGCCGGCATCCCTTCTCGCCGGTAAGGCTGGGGGCCTCGCCCTCATATTCGGCATGACCGCTCTGGCAGGTGTCTTTGAATCGCTCTTCTCTCAGGTAGTGAGTCGAATGCGAAAGTTCTTCCCGCCAGAGGTGACGGGAACAGTCGTTCTCATGGTAGGGGTGGAGGTGATACCGATTGCTGTGCCCAAGTTCTTTGGAGTTGACAGCACTCATCCCTCGGTTCAGGCACTGCCTTTCCTCGTGGCGCTCATTACTTTAGCGGTCATGGCAGGCTTTAATGTCTGGGGCAAAGGCAAGATGCGGCTTTACTCGCTCCTGATTGGCATGGTGACAGGCTATGCAGTCTCCATTGTCGCAGGAATCCTGACCGCAGAGAGCGCAAGGCTGATAATTGATTCTCCATCGTTTCAGCTCCCTGAGATAAACAAATTTGGAATGTCGTTTAGCATGGCAATGCTTGTGCCCTTTCTTGTAGCCGCCC
>JAQVZT010000197.1 GCA_028708055.1 Methanothrix sp. | reverse complement strand
GCAGCGAAGCTGACCATCTTCTTTACCATCTCCTTTCCCCGCTCGTCTGAAGGATGGGCCTTGGCAGCCATCACCAGCTGAACGGGATGCTGGCGGCTGGTGAGAATGGCAATCAGCCTCTCGGGATTGCTGAGGAGCAGATCAGTTCGCTTGTAAGCAGTCGCCCTCCGGGCGAATCCCAGGGTGAGAGCATTGTAGTCCAGGACATGCCTGTCGGACTCAATCTTCCCCAGGTCGGCCCCACGTTCCTGAAGCTGCCGGGCATGACGGCGCCTTACGTAGTCCACCAGATCTTTCCTGGCCTCAGCCCGGAAGCACCAGATTCCGAGGTCGCTTGCCTGGGATATTCCGCCCTTCAGGTAGTCAATATCCTCCAACAGGCAGTCGCCCGGACAGGCTTCCGACCAGATCTTCTGGGCGGCTGGCGAATCCCAGGTTGGGATGTGGACCCCATTGGTCACATACCCTACAGGCACCTCTACCTCAGGCCAGCGAGGAAAGTGAGGCTGAAAGATCTTGCGGCTGGTCAGGCCATGCAGCCGGGACACACCATTGACGTTACTGCACCCCATCAGGGCCAGATGGGCCATGTTGAATGGAGCTCTCTCATCCTCAGGCCGGTGAGCGCCCAGAGCCATCAGATCAAGACGGGACAGGCCCATAAGATCCGCATAGAATTTAGCATATTTATCAACCAGCGCCCGATCGAAACGATCAAAGCCCGCTTCAACCGGGGTGTGGGTGGTAAAAACATTTCCCGCTCTGGTGCCCCAGAGTGCGGCAGCCAGGGAGCAGCCGTTCTTCTTCATGAAGCTCTGGGCTCTTGCCAGGACCACGAAGGCGGCATGCCCTTCATTCAGATGGCAGACCTCCGGCTCCAGGCCCAGCTTTTCCAAAACATTCCAGCCGCCGATGCCCAGAACAATCTCCTGAATCAGCCTTCTCTCCTGGCCTGGGGCATAGAGGTTGGCAGTAATCGCCCGATCCCAGGGGCTATTCATGGGATCATTTGAATCGAGAAGATAGAGGTTCACCCGGCAGACATTGGCCTGCCAGACGCGCAGGATCAGATCCCTTCCCGGAAGTCTGATCTTGACCCTCAGCCTTGACCCATCCTTATCCCGGGCAGGAGCCAGCGGCATGGTATCCGGATCGTTGTATGGAAAGGCTTCCACCTGAGAGCCGTCCGGGGCGAGAAGCTGGCGGTAGTATCCCTGCTGATAGAGCAGCCCAATTCCTGTGACAGCAACCGCCAGATCACTGGCGGTCTTGAGAAAATCTCCTGCCAGCATGCCCAGTCCTCCCGAGTAAATGGGCAGAGCCTCAGAAAGGCCGAACTCCATGCTGAAGTAGGCCACGCTGGCGGGATCATCCGCGCCGCTCCATGCCGGCCGCACCATGAACCTGGATCTCCTCTCCTGCCATGATGATATCTCCCTGACCAGCTCCGCATCACCGGCGGCCTGTGCAAGCCTGGCGGAAGAGACATTCTGCAGGATAAGGTAAGGATTTTTGGTCCTCTCCCAGGCTTCGGGGTCAAGCAGCTCCCAGATTTTGTCGGTGGTCTGCCGAACAGTCCAGCGAAGATCGAGAGCCAGATCATCCAGGCCTTCGAGGCCCGCGGGCAGGTTAAGGTCGGATTTAGCAATCATCGCTTATTACCATCAGGCTAATGGGAAATTAAATTTTCGTGAAAAGGTAAAAATAGAAAAAATGCATAATGGTATTCATTGTCAGGATATTATTCCGGATGGAGTGGGTTATGAAGATCAATCGAATTATGTTACCACTGGCCGCAATTGTTTTTATCTGCCTGTATCCCGGGCTGGCTTCGGATCAGTCATCTTCCGGAACCGATCAGCAAGCCGGCTGGTATGTTTATGAGACCCCGAAAGACTCTGCCCGACTGGTGGAGAGCTCAGCTCTGGGCTCTATGCAGGACAAGAGCAGCCTGCTAATAGTCAATTCCAATGGCCAGCAGTCGCGCACTGCTCAGGATGTCCCATCAGGAGCCTGGGTAGAGCTGCAGCTTACCGCCCCGGAAAGCGGTGAGATGCAGCTCCTCTGCCTCTATCCCACCGGCTCTGCCGAACAGGTTCTAGGCGGCGCAGTGGAAAAGGGCAAGAGCTATACCGTCTGGCAGCAGGCAGGCCTTCAGGGCGAATATGAGCTGTGGTTTACTGTAGGGAGCGCCAAGAGCAACTCCGTAAAGATCAACGTCAGTGAAGAACAGGTGGTCATGGAAGCTGCAGCCATGCCAAGCGGAGCAAGCTTCGGCAGCGGTGGCATGCTATCCAAGGCCATCAGCAGCGCGCCGCAAATGTCCTACAACTCTGCCGCGGCTCCGGCAATGGCAGCCGCGCCCAGTCCCAGCATCGGGTTTTCTGCAGGCGGAGCCAAGGACATCAATAACTTCCGGGAGAATATTCTCCAGGACTATTTGCCCCTGCCCACTGACGTTACTTACGAGGGGCTTTTCTATGATTATTACTTCTACACTGGAGAAGCAAAGGAGTGCAAGAAGCTCTTCTGCCCGTCTTACAGCTACGCGGTCAGCAAAGATCCGTTCTCGATGCAGCCGCAATATTACCTCTCTGTAGGCCTGAACTCAGGAATGACCGATTTTAAGAGAAAGAAGCTGAACCTGGTGGTGGTGCTTGACTTCTCAGGCTCCATGGGAAGCCCATTCGACGAGTACTACTACGACCGCTTCGGCAATAAGGTGGAGCAGAATGATGGTGAGTCGAGCGCGAGCAAGACCAAGATGGAGATTGCCGATGAATCAGTTGTTGCCCTCCTGAATCATCTCAATCCGGACGATCGCTTCGGTATGGTGCTGTTCAGCGATGATGCCTTCCTCGTCGATCCTCTTACAAGCGTTGCCGACAAGGATATGAGTCGCCTGAAGAGCCGCATCATGGAGATCAAGGAGACATACGGAACCAACATGGAGGCAGGAATGGAGAAGGGAACTGCTCTCTTCGACCGGTTCCTGCAGGCCGACAAATCTGAGTACGAGAACAGGATCATTTTCCTCACCGATGCCATGCCCAACATGGGTGAGACCGGAGACCTCGGCCTCTATCGCATGCTGGAGGATAATGCCGATCAGGGAATCTATACCACATTCATCGGCATTGGCGTGGACTTCAATACCGAGCTGATAGAAAGCATCAGCAAGATCAAGGGCTGCAACTATTATTCTGTCCATTCCGCAAAGGAATTCCGCACTCGCATGGACGATGAATTCGATTTCATGGTAACTCCGCTGGTCTTCGATCTGCGCCTGAAGCTGGATGCTCCGGGCTACGAGATCGAGAAGGTCTACGGCTCTCCAGAAGCTGATCAGGCTACGGGCGAGCTGATGAAGGTCAATACCCTCTTCCCATCCAAGGCAGAGGAAGGCCAGGTGAAGGGTGGAGTGATCCTGGTGAAGCTGAAGAAGCTCTCCGATCAGGAGAGCATGCGCCTTTCCGTGAGCTACGAGGATCGGAATGGCGTGAAGGATAGCGATCAGGCCGATGTGGTGATGGCCGGACAGGATGCGGATTTCTACCAGAACAGCGGCATCAGAAAAGCGGTGCTTCTCTCTCGCTACGCGGATCTGCTCAAGGACTGGATAATAGACGAGAGGACCGCGGCTGACAAGGGCTGGAAGATTGTCCCATCGGTCACGCTCACCAACGGAATTGTCATCCCCATTGAGCTGGGCGAATGGGAGCGGCAGTCTTTGCCTCTGACCGTCTCAGAGCCTTATCCGCAGCTGTTCGGACAGTTCGCAAATTACTTCGCCAGCGAGTCGCAGGCCATCGACGACAATACTCTGGATCAGGAGGAGAAGATCCTCAAGAAGCTGCAGGGCTATTCAGGGCCCGCAATTGATAAAGATGCAAGGGAGGAAGGGGTTTAGGATGCGAACAGATCAAAGCAAGCGAAACAGGAATGAAAAAGAGCAGCGGCTTTTAGATGGCCGAAAGTGAAAGTCGCCACTATTTTTCTTTTGCCTTTTTCTTTCGGTCATTCTTTTTATCTAATCCATTCCTTAGAGTTCAGGCCTCGTTCTCTCCTTTTTCTCTGCATTTCATTTCGTCGACTACTGCTATTGGTCCGTGATCATCACATCTGCCAGCGGCCTTCTTGTCGAATGCTCCGGAGCGGGCTTTGCATATCCCAGCCTGAAGACCTGCTGCACCTCTTTCATAGATGATTGGGCTGGCAATAGGCCGCTCAGATTTTCCCTAATCTGCGCGGTCTCCAGTGCCTGGCTCATAGGCTGCAAACTTATTCCCAGAGCGGTAGCGCAAAGCCAGAAACGTTCCAGGGTTCTTCCCGCCTTGACAGAGGAGAGACTATCGTTATTTGCGGTGCTGATGAAGCCGAGGTAAGGCGTGCTGTTGATTAGCTGAGCATCCTTTTCGGTCTGCTCAGGCCCAACGTCCAAAAATACAACCGCTAGCTGCGCCATTATGGCCTGCACACCTCTTGGACCCATAACTCCCTGGCCAATCCAGTGGCCCAGCTCGCTCTTGAAGTCGGCATCGGAATACTGGATGACATTTGCCCGTGTTGTAAGATCCTGGAAGCTTTTCTTTGTAGCAAGGTCGCTGGTTACGAAAATGCTGTTATCCGCATCAGAGGAAATGCTTTTCATGCTCTCCAGGTCGGAATCAGAAATTGCCCGCGGTTCGTAAAGATTTCGATTGGTCTGGCGGGAGAGGATGGCCGGGAAGAGCCGGGGATCCGCCGAGGAGCTGGATGCTGGCACCAATCTAACTATAGCCGCAAGGTCCTTCTCACCAGGAAAGTAAGTGACCGTAGAGTTGTATCCGAAGTGGTCCGCAGCCATAATCAGATTTTCCAGGGCACAGCCCAAACTTATATGCAGCTCTCTTTTATCGGCGTCTGCAACCTGGAGCCATCTTGATTCATCGGCAAAGACCAGGATACTGTCATTGGTGACGTTAAACTTCCAGGGCTGGCTGTTGTGACTGGAGGGCGCGAGTATAGCATAATTGAGCAGGAAGGCGAGCTTCTCCTTCTGGCTTTCGTTTGCAGGAAAACTGCTCTCTTTCACATCCCAGGCTTGCAGCGAAGCTTCAGGCTGCATTAAAACACCCGCCAGCACCATTCCTAAAATCAAGAATATGCTTATGACTACTACTTTTGTCGCCGATACTGCCATGATCTGCCGCCTCTTCTTTGCTATCAAGAGGAAGAAGTCCTATTTAAATTCAGGCAAAATTCGTTTTTTGGTAAGGTTTATTTGTGATGTGAGCAATTAGAGAAGTTTAATGACCAGGAGGATTGAAATTGTCAAATATTAGCCGCACGGGATCATCTTTTATCAGATGGGGGCTACTGACTATCACTCTAATGCTGCTTGGCCCTTCATTGGCAATCTG
>JAQVZT010000196.1 GCA_028708055.1 Methanothrix sp. | reverse complement strand
AGAATGAGACCATGGTCATGGGAATATGAAATAGCCCCATCGCTCCAAAGGTCCAGATAATTCCCAGAAAGACGATGGGTATGGGCAGAAGCGGCCACTTGACATGCCGGAAGACCAGCAGCAGGGCGACAACCATGAGTACTGCTGCCAGCAGCATGATATTCCCCTGGCTGGCGTTCATTTCATCCGTAATGGATTTCATTAGGGCTGGTGTACCGGTAACAGTTATGCTGCAGTCCGGAGGAAAAGCCGCCAGATTGACTGCTTCTCTCACCTCCCTTAATAACTCCGCTCTCTGGTCATCATTGATGTAGACCGGGTCCACGATCGACATCATAGTGTGGCTCTCGTCTGGAAGAATTCCCATAACCAGAGGACCGGCATTGGCCAGAATCTCGTCAACCTTCTCCTGAGATGGGATCCTGCGGACGCCGCTATCCTTTGCCTCGGCATCGGCAACGGTATCGGCGATGCTGCTTACCGATACCACTCTCGGAATATCCTTGACCAAATTGGAAAAGCGAAGCTGGGCCTCCAGCGCTTTGGTGCCGGTCACATGATCGCTCTCGATCAATACTGCTATGGATTCGGTGCCGAAATTCTCCTTGTAGAGGTGATCATAGATCTGATAAAGCGATGATTCTTTTCCGACCATGCTCTCAGTATTCATGCCCTGACTCACAATCGATTGAGCGAAATGGAAGGAGACCAGAGTTAAAATTGCCGCCACAGCGAGTATCGCTGTAGGATTTCTTGTGATCCACACCCCGAGTCGTTCCAGGCTGATCATATTAATAAAACCTTCTATTCGGATTTTGTCGAACGAACCGAATAATCGCAAAATACTTAAACGTTGTGATCGGAATGAATTCTGTGAACGAGGAAGAAAAGCAGGCGCTAAAGAAGCCCATCATTGATGCCTGCATCAAATCCGCCCGGAAAAATGGGCGCAGCGATGCGATGGGGATAATCAGAGGCGCGCTTTTCCTGGAAAACGAACCTTTATCGCTCGATACCCTGGCCGAGAGGACCGGCTACAGCAAAACTACGGTGCGCTCAAACATGAGCCATCTGGAAAACGTTGGATTGGCGCGACGAGTTGTGGGTCCGGTTGGCAAAACGCGCCGCGATAAGCAGCATCGCTATTCTCTGGAGACTGATACGGGGGCTATGAGGCAAGCGATCCAATCGAAAGCAAAGGCGGAGGTCCATTCGGTATTGCAGGCGCTCATCCAGGTTGAGAAAAATCTGGAAAGCCATAAAGATGCAGCAGAAGAAATGAGCGCCATCATACTAAAAACAAGGCAGTTTTATGAGGAGACAGATAGGATCCTGCGTCTCATGGACCGCTATACTCACAAAGAGCTGATTGAGATTTTAGAGCGGAATTGCAGATAGCCAAATAGGTCCCGATAGTATGACCAATCGCGCCAAAGAGCTTGAGACGGCGGCAAGGGACATTGACCCTGCATCCCTTGAGGCAGCCAAGGCGGCTATGGATATCAACTGCCGGGAGTACCTGCGCTGGGCAGATCTCTTCTCCAGCCGCCTGGAGACCATCGAGCCGGAAAAACTGCACCAGTTCGCCCGCGCTCTGAGCCTCACGCTGCTCGGCCACCTGCCTACCCGACCGTCGACCTGCCCCTTTTGCATTCAGTACGGTAACGATAGGAGCTGCAAAGGATGCGGCTATGCAGCGACCCACGGTCGGTGCGATGCTGATGATTCCGCCTTCAGCCTGTTCATCGAATCCTTCCAGGAGCTGGGGCGATCGATTTACCAGGATACCGATGCTGGCCGACTGCACGTCGCCTCAATGCAGGCAAAGGAAATTCTATCCGGAGTACTGCAAGCTTCCCGGGAGCTGACAGTGAGATTTCAGGAAGACATTCCATCGCTTTCTGCATTGCAGCTCATGGGACGAAAGCATGCTTACATCTCCGGCATGGTTCGGATGCTGCCGGTATCGCTCTTTTCAGAAAACGTGCAAAAGGACTTCTCCATCTTGCAGGATCGCCTGCGAGGATACTGGTAGAAGATCTGGCGAGCTCACGCTATGCCATTGCCAGGAGGAAAAAAAAGGAGGGAATCGGACAGTCGTTCTGTCCTATTCCGTTGATAGCGCTTCATTCTGTCTTTTTCAGGTAGGCTCCCACCTCCTCTGATTCGGTTGCATCGAAGCTCAGATTGATTACTGGCTTGTAGCCATCTTTTTCCAGGCTCAACTCCCATGATCCTGGCGTTCCGCTGATCCGGGCAGCACCATCGGAATCCGTTGTCGCGCTTAATTCGCCGCCAGCGGCATCCCATCCAGTGATCTCTACCCCGGAAAGAGCCGTTCCATTCAGGCTTCCCTCGTAAACGTAGACGGTCAGAGTTACCTGCTGCGATGATGCTGTTTTTTCCAGGTAGGCAGCAACTTCCTCAGTCTGCAAAGCATCATAGGACAGCTCGAGCGGCTGGCAGCCGGATTTCTCGAAATCCAGCTTCCAGGTTCCGGGCATGCCCTTAATTACGGCGATGCCGCTTTCATCGGTTGCTGATGATAGAGCATTGCCCTCAGCATCCTGACCTGTGATCTGCACATCGGACAGCATGCTGCCGTTGAGATTTCCCTCATGAACATAGATGCTCAGGGTAACCTCGCCCTGAGCCGATGCAGCCTGCAACAGGCCGCCGCTCATTAAAAGAAATGCCACCAGCAGGCGAGACAAATTCATATCGAATCACCTATGCCGATTTTTATCACCGACATCGAGCCTAATGATGATCCATCATCGATTTCATTGGCGGCAGTTCCGGAAGGTCCTCAGGATTCAAGGGCTTTAGCGGGCCTTTGTGTACCCTATAGTGCTCCATATCCATCATGGACTTTTTGGGAGGCACTTGAAGATGATCCTCCCCCATTATCGAGCGGGGCGGCATCTGCCCGTCATGTCCCGCGAATCCGAAGGATGGGCCATCATTCTGTCCGTCGCCTAGCTTGGTGTATGTCCAGGGTTCCGGTCCATCATGGGTAGCATCATTTGGACCCAATTTGGTAACTGACCCCTTAGGATTATCGGGCGGAGACTTGACAGGCATATCGTTCGGCATATTCCGAGGATCGGTATTGCATCCTTTGAATTTGGGTGGAACAGGTATCTGGCCGTGCTCCGTCTCGCCTCCCTGGCTGGAAGGGGAATTCCCTTGGCCAAACATCATCCCATTCTCCTCACCCTGCCACATTTCTCTTTCCGGACCGCCGTTAGAGCCATCTCTCGGACCGCCCTGCGATAGGGCAGTTGTCGTGAGAAGACACATGGCAGTCATCGCGATAATCAGCTTTGCTTTTAATTCCATTTTCCACCACTCTCCTGAGATATGCCTTATGTTTGGGATGAGCATATCCCGATTGCAGCTGCTTTTGAACGATATATCAAACTATGACAGAACGAACGATGGAAACGTTCGGCAAATTAAAAGCGATCCATTTGTTTAAATCCAAAATGAAACACTTTAGAACCATTAGGCTGCATTTAGAACCATTTAGAGGCCATTAGAACTATTGTTTTAAAGACTCTAATGTAAATGCTGTTTGAGCACCCTATCATAAAGCCGCTTTACGTTCTCGGCGGTCTTTGTCATCTCCGGAAATCCATGATACTGCATGGCTAGAGCCACATCCTCAGATAGCCTCATCTTATACTGGCTGCGGGATAGGAACCATCCCTGTCTGGCATAGTAATCAGAGAGATACTCCTGCTCAGTCTGGCCGGGGGTGGGCGTGAAGAGCCCATGCCTGGTCTCGAGCTCCGCCAGCTCCATCATGGTGGTGTATCCGGACCTGGCGATGATGAACCTGGCCCGATTCATAAGGAGCGTCTTTTCTTCCGTGGAGACGTAGGAGTGAACTGTGGTGTGCTCGTCCAGCATTTTATGAAATTCGTTTTGCGGGCTTCCCAGGAGGACCACCTTCTCGCCGGGCAGCTTTTGCACCTGCTCCAGGATTATCTCCTCCAGCCGGGTCCTCTGTGGCTCAGGACCGGAGGCAATGGCCAGAAAGTCCAGATCCCTGTCCACTGCCACCTTTTTAGTGCTGGTGAGAATTCCTGCGTAGTAGGCTCTGCAATTAGTGGCATTTGCATTGGAGCTGCAGAGCTTGCCGCTCAAATTCTTGCTTTCTTTCTTGGGATCGATATCCGGCACAATTACGCCCCTGAATTTGCGGTGAAAGAGGCTGTTAAAGGGCATGGTCATCATCTCAAAGGGATAGAGATAGCGGGGCATGCTGAAGCGGAGCTGATGGGATATGAAATAGCTGGGGATCTTGTTGCTGTAGACGTTCATGCGGTTATCGCTGATGATCAGGTCGAATCGATTCTTTGCCAGGATCTGATCAAACCTCTTCTTCTCTCGAGAGATGGCCATAAGCAGGGAGGGAAGTCCTGCGGCAAAGTGGGGTAAAAAGAATCGGGAACTGCTGTATGGCGCAGGATAATCCTTGAATTCAATGAAATTACACTGAGGGCATTCTCTCTTTAAGAGTGCCAGGGCATTGCCGCTGGTGCCTATGGTTACCTCGTGCCCCCTCGTGAGAAGCTCTTCAATAATGGGGAGGTCTCTTGTGCAGTGGCCCAGACCCCAATTGAGAGGACTGATAAAAACATGTCCCATGAACGATAAGAGCGTCGTTGGATAGTATAAACTATTCTATCAAGACCGATGAACCATTCTGTAGGGTGCCAGCGAAATAGATTCATGAATATCCCGCGAAACGTAGCTCCGATGCCCTGTGACCGCGAAGGTGAAAAAAAACGCGAAAAGCAACACAAAAGGCCAGTTATCTGGGGGGATGGGATGAGGCTAGTTATTTTATGCTAGGTCCATGTAGTATTCAAGTTCAACAAGATATAATAAATTATCACAAAATATTACAAATATTTTAGAAATATGTATGAAGGTCGGAGACGCAGTTATTGGAGAAATAATATGCAATAATTTAATGATAAAAACGCAAATAATGTGGCGCAAAGCTTTTTGTTCCAGCGGCACGAATAAATTTTATACTTTTAGGTTTTCTTTTTTAAAACTCCCTTAAATAATCCAAAATTATAAAGATTAGCATTAAATAGTTTTAATTTGATTCGCACCAGATTAGTGCTTTGAATAAATCATAAAGGTGCTGATATGGCCAAGGATGTTCGTGATAGATCTATAGACCCAGCCAGCCGGGAGATGCTCGATGTCTGCCAGAGGGCCGGCCTGGAGACTGCCTGGGATCGATTTGACAAACAGCAGCCACAATGCGGTTTTGGTGAGCTTGGACTGTGCTGCAGAAACTGCAACATGGGACCATGCCGCATAGATCCCTTCGGAGAAGGTGCCGCTAAAGGAGTCTGTGGTGCGACGGCAGATATAATCG
>JAQVZT010000195.1 GCA_028708055.1 Methanothrix sp. | reverse complement strand
ATCGGCAAGAGGGCGGGCGCAAAGGTTTCTGCCGTCTATGTTATCGATGTGCATCGGATGGCTCAGCTTCCCGGCTATGCAGCCATGCCAGGGATAAAGGACAGACTCATGGAGCTTATGATCAAGGAAGGAAATGAAGCATTGGAAGAGATTGGGGATAAAGCCCGCGATGCAGGGGTGGCCTATGAGAGCTGTACTCGTCAGGGTGATCCTGGCGATGAGCTTCTCAAGCTCTGCCTGGAGGGGGGATTTGACCTGATTGTGCTGGGCTGCATCGGACGGAGCGGCCTCCAGAAGCTTCTGCTTGGCAGCGTAGCCGAGAAAGTGGTGCGCCATGTCGGCATTCCCGTCCTGGTGGTGCCTGTGAGAGCAGAAGGCGAGGCATGAAAAGAATTAGCAAGGATCCGGAGGAACGAAGGCGCGAGCTGATCGATACCGCAGAGCGTCTCTTCCTGGAAAAGGGATACGAGCATACCGCCATCAGCGACATTGTCAAGGAGCTCAATATCGCCCAGGGTACTCTTTACTACTACTTCCGCTCCAAAGAGGATATACTGGAGGCGGTTGTGGAGAAGAGCATCGTCGTCCTGGAGCAAAAGGTTAAAGAGATCGCAATAGACGATAGCCTTGACGAGCCGATCAGGCTTAATGCTGCGATCAACGCAATTCTCGGATTTATATCCCAGCGCAATGACTTCATTGACTTTATCCATCAGGATATAAATGCAGTAATGCATGCCAAACTGGAAAAGGCCACAGTGGAGCGAATAGTCCCGATTCTGTCCCGCCTGGTTACGCAAGGAGATGCAAATGGCCGCATGCATGTGGAAAATCCCAGGGAGACAATTGAAATTCTCAGCACCGCTCTGGTTTATATCTTCCATCAGCCGGACATCAACAACGACCTAGAGCGCCGCGCGAGGCTCTGTCAGTCTCTGGAGTGCATATTGAACAGGGTTCTGGGGGCAGAGAATTATCGATTCGTTGTCAAATAAAATCAAATGATTGAATAAAATTAATCAAATGTTATCGATCAAATGTTACTAATCGAATGTTACTTTTGGATATCTATCATAGCAATCTGTTAGACTCGATCTTTGCGCATCTTCCCGCCACTACGCTGTATCCTTCTTCATTCAGCTTCTTTATTGCCTCAGGGCTTTCCGTTCCCGGCTGCATCCAGAAGACCTTGAATCCTTTCTGCTTGGCCTCTTCCGCCAGAGCGGGCACGACCGAAGGCCTTCGGAACACATCCACAATATCAATCTCATCCGGTACGTCCTCAATGCAGGCGTAGACCTTCTCGCCCAGGATGACCCGGCCAGCATATTTGGGGTTGACCAGATAGAGCCTGAAGCCGTGGCTCTTCAGAACATCGGAGACGAAGTAGCTTGGCCTGTAGGGATCGGGGGAGATGCCGACCACGCAGATTGTGCGGCAGCTTGTCAGGGCCTCTTTCAGGTCCTCATCTTCGCGGAGAATTGGCATAAATAATAAATTGCGTTCTTGGGATAAATAGTTGAACTTTAGAAGGGACCTCCCAACTTTCTCGCTTTGGCAAAGGCAACATCTGCTTCTGACTCGCGACCCAGTGCTTTTAAAGATAATCCCTTGTAGTGCCCGGTCATAGGAGTTGAGTGCTTCTTGGAGAACGAGAGCTTTGCCGGTCTCATTTTGGGTGATGTTGAGTTCATTCTTGAGAAGCTCATCGCCATTGCTGAGCAATTGGTCTATTGAATCTTCTTGGGGCTGAGCCAATGAGCATAGCACTATCAAAGCAATTAATATTATGAATAACATAATTATTTTCATTGGATATTATTTGTTTCTCTCAGGAGTATAATAGTTGCGGCTGATTCAGCTCCTCTTGCAGAGCACCTTGTCCATGAAGATCAGATTCTCGGGAGCCTCGGACAGCTTCACCTTCTCGCCTCTCGTCTCAACGATGGCATCAAATCTTGTGAAGTGGACCTGCTGGATGCGAACAAGCGGCTCGCAGGTTTTTTGCAGGTGCTCTTTGAAGCCCTCGATCTTGCCGCCCTCGCCCATATAATTCACAATGCGTCGGAATAGCTTGGGCAGAATGGCCACATCCTCTGTAATGCTCTTCAGGCGGGAGGCCGAAAATCCCCTCGTGGTTCTGTCATAGGGCCACAGCCCCTTTCCATCCTCCCTGGCGGAAGTTACCGCTGCGGTCATTGGCAGGCGCAGGTCCGAGAATAGGCCGTTATAGTACATGGGATAGGCGAGTCCCTGGGCTAGGAGGCGGTAGTTGTAGCTCTCTTTGAGCAGCGACTCATCCAGATTGATCTCCGCCCCATCCTTCTCCTCGGTCTCACCAGGGAACACAAAGGCTACCGGGCGGCGTCTGCCCTCTGTGCAGCGGGCCAGGATGTAGCCCACGGTAGCATCCTTGGCCTTGGTCACTGCGCTGTGCGGCCCATCCCAGACGACATCGGTAATTCCCAACTGGGTGAGCAAAAAGCGAGTGGCGGCGCGCGCGGGACGCAGAGGTTGGCAGCATCCCTGGTAGTGCGTCTCCAGAGCATCGACTGCCTCGATGCGTAGCTGGGCATGGCCGCGGGCATTCAGTTCTACCGCCTGGCCGGAGAGCTTCTTCCAGAGGGCGGAATTCCTGGCCTTGAAGCGGACCGAATCGCCATCGGGGCTGTAGCCCTGCACATGGAAGGTTCCCTTGATGAGTGTGAATGACATCCGTACCGTCCTGACTTTTTTAGTACCTATTTTAAGTACTGAACTATTTTCAGTATTTAAATTTTATTATTGATTTATAAAATATCCGATGAAGCATAAAAATGCCCTGCAAAAGGGTTTTTGCCTGGTACGACAAACGAACCATGAATGAATCCCAGCCTGGCCGTCTATCGCGGCCTGAAGCGCGCCGGCATCGACTTTGCGGCATCGGTTCCATGCGTCAACTTGCAGGAGCTGCTCAATCTGATCGGCGGCGACCGGGAGATCATCCACCTGCCCGTCACCCGCGAAGAAGAGGGGGTGGGAATCTGCGCCGGGGCCTGGATAGGTGGCCGGAGGCCGGCGCTGCTCATGCAGAACTCGGGTCTAGGAAACTGCATCAATGCCCTCGCCTCCCTGAACATTCTCTACGGCATTCCTCTGCTCATGATCATCAGCCACCGGGGAGGCTCTGGCGAGCCCATCGTCGCCCAGGTGCCAATGGGCCGGCTCACCGTGCCCTTGCTGGATGCGATGTGCGTCCGGCATTTTCAACCCCAGCCGGATCAGGCGGAGGAGACGGTGGGCGAAGCCTGGAGCTGTGCTGAAGCAGCCGGCAGGCCCGTGGCGGTTCTCCTGGACGGGCAATTTTGGAGGGGGAAATGAAGCGCATTGAGGCGATCGCTCTGGCGGCTGAGGCAGCGCAGGCGCAGGGGGCTCTTTTAGTCTGCAACATCGGCTATCCCAGCCGGGAGCTGTTCTCGGTTAAGGATCGCCCGGAAAACTTCTACATGCTCGGCTCAATGGGCCTTGCTTCATCCATTGGCCTCGGCCTGGCTCTGGCGAGGCCGGAGAGAAAGGTGATGGCTCTGGATGGAGACGGCTCGGTTCTCATGAACCTGGGAACGCTGGCTACCATTGCCCATCATGCGCCAAAAAATTATCAGCTGGTGATTCTCGACAACTGCTGCTACGGCTCCACAGGCTCGCAGCCGACGTGCACCAATTTGGGAACGGATCTGGTGGCGACGGCAAAGGCTGCCGGTATCGAAAGAGTGGGGCAGGTCGATGGAGCCAGGGAGCTGGCTCAAGCCCTGACCGGGGATTGCACAGCAATAGTCGCAAAGATCGAGGAGGGAAACGCCACCGTTCCCATCATCGGCCTTTCTCCTGAGCAGATCATCGAGAGGTTCAGCCGATGCGCTCGGTCGTCTCATTCATCCGGAAAGCGCCATTCATGATTCTCTCTTTTAACTCCTCCGTCATTCTGATAGCTCGCAACCGGTCGGACTGACGGAGCACCACCGGAACCGTCCGGGAGACGCCCGCGGCGCTCTTCAGCCTGATGGCTCCCAGCCGGCAGGAGAAGACACCTGACGGGCAGACCGTGGCGCACATGCCGCAATGAAAGCAAAGCGCTTCGCTGCGGAGGACTCTGCCGGCGTTGCTATCAATCGCTCTCATCGGGCATTCTTCCGCGGCCCGGCAGGGTGAGCAGCTCGAACAGTTCTCCGGTTCAAAGGCCACCTCCAGGTCCACATCCGTCCAGACGTCCCCATAATCTGCCTCGCCGATGGCGGTCCTGCTATTGACATCGTTTATGGGAAGGGCAATTCCGCGGTCTGGCCGGGCGATCTCCGCCAGAATCCTCTCGCTGATAACGGCAACGGGCAGAGCCAGTGAGCAGATGCACTCCGGTCCGGCTGAGGTGACAAACCCACCCATCAGTTCCGCATCCATCCGGTGCATATCGGCAAATGCGGACAGATTTGGCCGCTCTCTGCTGCTCCTGGTGCCTGTGCCAATGACAAATCCATTCGCTCCGTTCATGAGGATGCGCGTTCCCGTGCCTGTGCTCTCCAGGAGAGGATCGTTCTTCAGAGGGTTGATCTGCCCGCAGCCGGAAAACGTCGCCTCCCTGCAATGAGGCGCAAAGCCGCGGGAATGAAATATGGTATTGACCGGCTCATTTCCCGCATTGACAAAGGCGGAGTAGTTCTTGAAGGCGTGGCGCGACCCGAAGAGCCTGGCAGTGGGCATCTCGTTCAGTCCGACCTCTGCCTCCAGGCTGCGCCCGTCATCCGTCTCCACCTCGACCTGAACCGGCTTTCTCTCCACGAGATCCTGAAAGAGATGGCCTCCTCCGTAATCTGGCCGGCTGCGGCTGTGGGCGGTTCCCAGGACGATCAGATCCAGGACGCCCAGGTTCTCGTTGGGACAGGGACCGACGACCGCCTGCACGCCATTGATCCAGGCATTTCTGGCGCGAAGAAACGAAGCCGGCCTGTCTACGGGAAAGGAGAGGACCGCATAGGTTCCGCTCATCACCGCGCGGGTGGCGGTGGTGACAACGTCTACTTCGAGCAGACGAGCTGATTCGCCGGACTGCACCAGATCGGCGACCTCCTGGGCCGTCATGATTACCGCTTCCCTATTCTCAACCCTTCGCTCTATCTCCTGATAAGAATCCACCATGGCTGCGTACTTCCGTTTATCATCTCGCTATTGAATCATTTTAATTCGTTCGATCCTTATTGATCCCTATCGATCCTGTTGATTCTAGAAACTCTTTTCGCCCTGCTTTCCCTTCTCATTAATACTATTGTGAGATTATTTTCGATTATTGTCCATTATGTGAAGATAATATCGGGCGGCTGGAAACTGCTTTATACCGATCGTTTGCTTGCCTTCTGGCAAAGTCGATAACTCAGGTG
>JAQVZT010000194.1 GCA_028708055.1 Methanothrix sp. | reverse complement strand
AGAAAAAGAGAAAGCCAAATTGATCAGTTGCAGCGCGACTCCTCCAAATTGCTTAAATGGAAAGATAGGGCCCTGGAGTTAGAAGGAGAGCTGAAAAGAATCAAGAGCCTGCATGAGTATGCCTCTATCCAAAGATTGCAGTTCCTGGAGGATTTTATCGATCGACCTCAAACAGAGCCCCACATTCTCTTTCTTGAGACCTCCCCTGCCCGAGGCGGGCACAGATTCGAGGATAAGCTCTGCCGCATGCTGGAAGAAGCCAGATTCGAGATAATAATTATGTCCCCCTGGATAAAAAGACAGACATGGAATAAAGTCAAAGGGCCATTGCGAAAGTTCTGCCGAAAGGGAGGAAAGCTGAGCGTGTTCATGCGGGCAAGCGACTCGGACTATTCCCTGGGTCTGAGTGATAACCTGGCAGAAGAGATCTCAGAGCTGGGTGGTGAGGTAATTGCGATAGATTGTCTTCATGCCAAGATCTACATTACAGACCGAAGAGAGGCCATAATAACCTCTGCAAACCTCACCAGGGGGGGAATCGAGAACAACTATGAAGGCGGAATCTGGGTGAGCGATCCCACTTTGCTGGCGGACATATGCAGATTCGCAGAAGACGTTCGCCGGGTCGGACAGCGGTTAGATCAGGGCTATCCATTGCCAAGCGACCGCAGAGGAGCGATGTAGGCCTTTCCAAAGAGTTCCTGCTGCATAGACCTTTCCATCTTTGGTATGATCAATATATTTTTCAAATTCATACTAATAGCAAAAGATTTATTACTATGTACGATGATGTGACGGACGTGGGCGAATAGTGCAAAGGCCTCCTTTACCATATTGCTCTTGCAGCGCTCACTCGCTAAATGGGATGAATGATGTGCCCTGGCCATCTGCCATTGGCCGCAGGATGGGAATGCGGCTTTGGTCGGGGCGCTCCTCTTCTGTTTCCGCTTTTGTCTGCTGAAGATTATCAACGCTGCAAGATGCCTTTGAGAATGCCCCTGCGAATAATTGGATCATTCATCACAAACTCCATCCTCTATCTGCTATCCGACTATACGCTATCCGAGATCAAACTGCATATCCCTTCTCCCTGGCTTTGGAGAAAGCATCTGTGGCTTCCTTTTCGCGTCCCAGAGCCTGCAGAGCAGCACCCTTATTGTACCAGGCTTCTGCATATTGCGGGTTCAGCCGGACGGCTTTGTCATATGCCTGAATCGCTTCTTCGTACCTGCCCAGAGAATCAAGAGCCAGCCCTTTGCCAGCCCAGGCCAGAGCATAATTGGCATCCAGCTCGATGGCCCGATCATAGGCGGAGACGGCTTCTTCATGCTTGCCTAGAGAATCTAGAGCCAATCCTTTGTTGTGCCAGGCTTTGGTATCGTTTGCATCGATCTCGATGGCCCCTTCATAGGCTTTGATCGCCTCATCGAGCCTGCCCAATAAAAAGAGGGCATTGCCTTTAACATGCCAGGCAAGAGCATACTGCGGATTGAGTCTGATGGCCTCGTCGTATGCCTGGATTGCTTTTTCGTACTCTCCCTGTTCATATTGAGCCATGCCCTTACGGCTCTCTTCTTCCGCCGTTTGCTGGCCGCATACCGGGGTGGCGAGGAACAGCATGATGAGGGCGATCAAGATCAGATTCATATCGTCCGGCGACTATGGGAAGGATAATGTAGTATATCCGGCACTGGAGATGTTATTGGTCTCATCCGCTTCGTCTACCTGATTCAGGTAATCTGCAGTGACCCGGTACTTGTAGCTCTCTCCCGTTGGCACCTGATGGCTGAAGGACAGGGTCTTTCTATTCCTGATTGCCGCTGATGCCATATCGTAGCTCAGGCCTGTCACGCCACCCGTTCCCAGCAGGTTATATCCCCTGGTTGGGTCGCTTGTCCACTCCACCTTCACCTTGAAGGGTCCTGTAGCAGTATTTCTTACCGGGTTTATCACAGTCACGTTGACCAGCACATTATGCCCTGAGGGAACCACGCTGACTCTATTGATCTTTAGTTCGCTGATTGCTATATCCGGCTTAATCTTTACCGCATCAGCAGAGGCCGGGGCTTTTGCCGCTTCGACCATTGCTACAGGACTCATTACCATTACTGCTATTACCATCAGGTACAGAAGACCAAACCATTTCATGACAATCACCTTATCGTTTTTTTCTATCTGTGCTGCTCATTGCATTTATTTTTGCATTTGATTACCTGTCCGACTCCTGTGATTACGGGAACAATTTTACTCCCGAGTCGCAACAGGATGACTGCCTCCGGGGTGGAACAGTTGATTTTAGCCAGCATTTGGCTTTGGTGGGGTCCTGAATCCCCGGCCGAACATAAGTCCAGGCCATGCACCTCGCATCGCCATCGCATTCTGCTTTGCATAGCCGCCAATCGGGATTATCAAGCGAGATGCTCCTATAATCGCCCCCAAGTCGATTTGCCCCAGGCTCATGCTCATAATTCGGACAATTTACCACATAGTTTGTAGCGAGCCTCGTATTCCAGAGGTTTCTGTCCAGCAGACATCCTTCATCTCCGGTGAATAAGACAGACAGCGCAATGGTGAGGCTATCATACGCTTTATAGCGATCGCACAGATCGATTCTAATTTTGGGAATGAGTCCCATCTCAAACGGATAGCTATAGACCTGATTTGATTCGCTGCATTCGCTCGGCTTGCTTACGCGATCCCGATTATCCCAGGCAGCTTGCACGCATTCATCGAGGTTGTGTCTCGCCCTTCTCCTTGCTTCATTCGGATTGAAGTATCCAACAGTCCCCTGGCCTGAAAAGGATGGGTACGTCTGGCCGGAGGCGCCGCTAATGGAATTCACGGAAACCGAGTATGAAGCCGTGCATGACCGAGTTACATCCTGACTCGCAGCCAATTCAGAAAAAGCTACTATCCATACCAGCAATAATATCAGCATTCGCTTATTCATTTCTATCCGCCCATCACATTCGCCAATAGCCAAAGTAAGCAGGCAGAGATATTGTATATGATTAATCATTAATCTATTTATCGCTGCTGGAGCATGATATCGGGCAGTGCGCCAATCAGGGTCTCGTTGTCTGCCATCTCGCCAATATTTATGCGTTTTGTAATATCAATACCGAAATGCTTAATAATAATAGCTTAAATTATGCATACAAATAAGATATTATAAGATCATTATGGAAGAACGACTTGAGGATGCAAACTGGCAGAAGAGGTGCAATTAGATGAAAATTGACAAATGGTTATTCCGGTCGGCGCTATCGCTATGTATTTCGCTGCTTATAATCAGCACGGCACTGGCATCGGACAGCGCGGGTTCAGATTACCCTAAGAGGATTGTAGATAATGTGGGTAGGGAGATCACCATCCATAGTCCAGTGCAGAGGATAATAGCAAACAATGGAGATGCAGTCGAGGCCATAATCATGCTCGGCGAAGGCGACAAGATAGTGGCAGTTTCGGATACAGTAAAACAAAAATCAAGCTATTATTTCCCTATGCTAAAAAATGTGCCATCCATAGGAACATTCAACAAGCTTGACTATGAGATGATTGGCGCAATCGCTAAGGGACGCAATGAGACAATTGCTCCGGATATAATCTTTATAGGCTACAGCTACCCAGGAAAAGCCTATGGAATTGAAGCCCATGCCAAGGCGCTTGCACCGTTTGAGAACATAACTTGCATCGGCCTGGATTTCTTCTATCCTGAAAACATGACAACCGATATGAAGAAGCTGGGAATCATCCTTAACAGGGAGGCAGAATCTGATGAATATGTCAACTGGTACAATGAGAAAGCCTCCGACATAAAGGAAGCGGTGAAAGACACTTCGATGCCCGTAACATATGTAGAATGGACATCAAAGGGTGACGATCTAAGCGGGATGGGGCCAACTTCGGGGGCAGGCCAAATGGTTAAGGCCGTTAACGCCTACAATATATTCAACGGGCTTGCAGACGCATATCCGAAGATCAACTGGGAATATATCATCTCGAAGAAGCCTGATATCATTATAAAACGGCAGTCAACGGCATCAGATGCCAAAGCATTGGGCTGGGAAGCTCCCCCCTCAGGTGAAGCAATCAAGCTTGAGAGCATTATCCAGGAGATCATGGGCCGGTCCGCGGCGAATACTGTGCCGGCAGTGAAGAATGGTAAGGTCTATGTCTTCAACTGGGACTTCATGTCCGGTCCAGACCAGATAGTAGGACTCACTTACCTGGCCAAGGTTATCCATCCGGAAGCAAACCTTGATCCTGAGTCAGTTTATAAGGAGTATCTGGAAAAGATTGGGCTAGAATACCCTGAAGGAAGGATATTCGTTTACCCTGTGGCAGAGGCAAAGTAAAAACCTGAGCTAAGAGAATAATTGATTCGTTCTGCTGGCGATGTTGCCAGCAGTCGAAGTTCTTTGTCTCTTTTTCCTTGCCATGTTCCTGCAATGTTATCTCTGCCCCGTTCCCGGAAAATGAGAGCAGTTTTATCATAGCATCGCCTGGCAAGCAACATCCATAGAAAACAGCTCCCAGCAAAGATAGCAGCGTTGTTGTTTATGTTATCTATTTTCCTTCCGGCGAGACAGATATGTGCAAAATAGCTGCAGATCAAATCCAAGGCTCTTCAGGCCTCCAGGAGATGGTCTGCAAATATAAAAATTGCCACACTTCCGGCGGGCCCCTGCCAGAACCTACCAGAACTGCTTCTTCCGGCGCATGAACAGGTAGACGAAGAACGGAACGCCCAGGAAGGAGGTCATTATTCCCACCGGCAGAATCACAGGCGCCATTATGGTCCTTGCCACAGTATCAGCGGCCAGCAGCAAGAGCCCTCCCACCAGCGCGGAGGCCGGGAGCAGGAACCTGTGGTCCCCTCCGATCACCATGCGAGTGATGTGGGGAGCTACAAGGCCGATGAAACCGATGGTCCCGGTAAAGCAGATCACGCTCGCCGTGATGAGCGCTACCAGCACCATGCAGATCACGCGGGTCTTCTCTACATCCACCCCCAGGCTCTTGGCAGTCTCGTCGCCAGCTCCAAGGGCGTTGATATCCCACGATTTGAGGAGAAGATAGGGAAAACAGGCAGCAATGACTGCGGTTACCACCCAGACCTTATCCCAGGAAGACCTTCCGAGCGAGCCCATCATCCAGAAGACCACCTCTTGCACCTGCTCTGCATGCCCGATGTACTGCAAAAAGGAGGTCATGGCAGAGAAGAGGTACATGATGGCGATTCCAGCCAGGATCATGGTTTCGGGTGTGATTCCCTTGTACTTTGCCAGGCCGTAGATGCTCAAAGTTGCGATAAGAGTGAATATGAAGGCATTGCCGATGATCAGGTATTCGCCGCCCACAAATCCCGCGCCCAGGACTATTGCCAGAGCGGCACCAAAACCGGCGGCGGATGCTATACCCAATGTGAAGGGGCT
>JAQVZT010000193.1 GCA_028708055.1 Methanothrix sp. | reverse complement strand
ACCCAGGTTACAGATACTGTCTGGGGCCTCTTAAATCAGGCGGTGGCTGTAAAATATGGAAAAGGAAGAGTTGTGGCATTTGCCGATTCCACAATCATCTCCAATTTCCGAATATTCTTTGGCGGCTCCTGCAATTTCGTCATCGGGGCTATGGAGTACCTCAATCGCAAGAACAGCTACGAGAATGCCAGGCAGATCCTCTTCCTCCTGGCAATGATCTTTGCCTGCCTGGCTCTGTACCAGCTGGGAAGGGAGAGCTGGGGAGAGAGGAAGATGGCGGCATTGCTGGTCCTGCTGGCCCTAGGAGCCCTCACTCTGGGTGGGACGATGATCATCTATTCCACAAAAGGCGAGGGCACCATCCCCAGCCGGTTCTACGACTGCAACCATACCGTCGGATTTGACGGCGAGCATTCTGGAAACATTACCAGTCGCGGAGATATGCAAGGAGAGTATGAGACCTTCTTCATCTGGACGCAGAGGCTCAATCTGACGCCGGCGATGGAGGACCGAATGGCGGATGCTATGGCCAAAGCTCGGGCACTGGTTGTGATCGATCCTGCGACGAAAATGTCCGGGGAAGAGCTGGCTGCCCTGCAGGATTACGTTAAAAGAGGCAACTCTGTACTGCTAATGGTCTCCTCCCAGGGAGAGGGATCAGAAATTATTGAACGTCTAGGCATGGCCACCTACATACGCGCCTATAATCCACCCGAGCTCGCCAATAGCACCGCTGCTATTAGTGCCGACACTGGAAACACTGGAAACACTGGAACTATGGGCACCGTCTGGTCATGGAAAGACGGGCTTCCCATAAAGCCCTGGGGATTGGCAATCAAGGGCGGAAAGCCTCTTCTAGATATTGATGGCCGGGTGGTTCTGGCCGAGACTGACTACGGCCAGGGCAGGTTCCTGCTATTTACCGACTCGCAGGTCTTTAAGGACGGCCTGTTTGCCGGACCGGGCTTTATGGGATATCCCAAGGCTGATCCTGGAATGGTCGACAGAGAAAGTTACGATTTGAGGGCTCTGTATAACCTGGAGTACCAAATATTCGAGGACCATCTGGGATTTGGCAGCGAGTAGGCAGAGTGCAGCTCTATTAGCCTTGTTAGCGCTATTAGCTCAGTTTCGATTTGGCCTCGAACTCCTGGAAGGTGCGCAGCGCCGAGGCCAGCACTCGTGTTTGGCCGATGAGGGCAGCGATGAAAATGGCATCCAGGATCTCGTCCTCGTTCGCTCCCGCCTGGGCTGCCGCCGTCATGTGCACCTTCAGGCACTTGTCTGCGCCTGATGCAGCAGCTGCGGCCACAGCCAGGAGTTCAGCGACCTTCGGCTCCAGGCTCTGGGGCCGCAGGGCATAGAAGTCTTTGAGCGCTGAGAAGATCATGAACTCCGGCCGGCGGGCCATGACTCTCAGGATGAATGGGACTGTGCCCAGCATCTGTTCTGCGTCGTCGTAGATGTCCTCCTGGATGGAGTCAGCCTCTTGCAGGAGGGCTTTGATCAGCTCCTTGTTTTCGGGTTTCATTGCTTCTGATGAAGGGCCACTCGTTCTTGCAGCTTTCGCTTCACGCAATATGGTGCTGCAATCTTTTTAGCCACTACCATAATAATTAAATAACTTAGATTCGAATTAAGAAGAATTACCCATTATGATTTCAGCAAGAGTACAGGAGGAGCAAATATGAAATGGACCTTATGCATCTTATTCATCCTGGTGCTGACGGGAGTCGCATTGGGTGCCGATAGTACGGCAAATGAAGCGGATGAGAATGATACGACAACGCATATATTCATCCAGGAAGGAGCAAACGGAAGTTTCGTGAATGATGGGTCGGGCAACTATACCCTAACCATAACAGATGCGTTGGCCTATACTGCATACATTGCGGATCGTCCTTCAAAAGATGTCGGATTGGTGCAGACGGATGAGTTTCTCAATGGATTTAACTTTGATGTCAACAATCCCCCCAATGCAGCAATAATACTCCCAGAAAAGAATGAAACATCGGACATGATTGCTGTTCAGCTTACCAGCCCGAAGTACGATAATACCACCAAGACGCTTACGTATACAGTTAAACTGCTAACGGAGTATTCATTTGAATCCGTATGGCTTCAGGATCAGGAGGTCAACGTTGATTCCTCTATTCCAGAGAGATTCGACAGAGTTGTTCTGGTAATAGATGACTGTCCTTGTCTGCAAGATATAAGCGGTCCCTGCAGCTCCAAGACCACTTGCCGAAACAGTTGCTGGCATTCGAGGCCTTTTCCCTGGTGCTATAAGTGCGACGGATGCTGCGCCTGCTACAAATGTTCAAAGAGCTGCTAAACCCACCAATTAGGATGCGGTGCGGGGATCTCATCCCCTGCACGCGCTTCTGCATCAATTGTGGCCGACTCTACTTACGGAAAGGTGTGCAGCAAGGCCTGGGGCCGCAGGGCACGAAATTAATTTGCAGTATTTAAAAAACGAAAAATAATCAGTCCGGTTCTACATTATACCCCTACTCCTCCAGCGTTATCGCCCTGATCTCTATCTGAAGCTGCGGATCATCCGAGTCCCGCACCAGCTCCAGCCGGTCCAGAGGCTTGCTGGGATCGGTGTCTACCTTGGCGTAGAAATAGTGCCCCTCGTAACCGGAGGCGGAGCTGGCTGTGCTCGGCCAGGAGTAGGCGGGAGCGACCTTGCTGTGCCTGAGCTGCAACTGGTTCTCCGGTCGGTCGTAAGCCCATTCGGCGATGTTCACTCCCATAATCAGGTCCGCGGTCTCTAATGTTCCATCTTCGTACCAGACATTGATGTGGCCAACCAATGTATTATCCGATAGTTCGGTACTCCATCCGGCAAACTCCAGAATATCCACCGCCCTGGCACTCATTCCTTGCAGGCTGATGGAGTCGACTGTCTGCCCGGCATTTGCCTTCAGCGCCACTCCTTCCACCTGAAAATCGATGCCGTTGTAGGTATGGGCTGTACCGGACCCCAATGCAGTGGACTGGCCGGAGGTCTTTGTGCCTCTCCATGTTGCCATCCAATTCTGTGCGGTGTCCCAATCCACCAATCCCGTAAACTGAGGGAACATGAGCGTGCCGGTGGCCTGCTTTGATATGGCACATTCTGTGCTATCCCCGTTGCAGTAAACATTCCAGACTTTGGGCTTGTTTTTCTCTTTCCAGGAGGCGATCCAGGCCTGAGCCACGTCCCATGGCACCCTTCCTGTGAACTGCGGGAACATCAACACCCCGGTGGCCTCTTTGGAGATGGCGCATTCCGAGCTGTCTCCATTGCAGTAGACATTCCAAACAGACGGCTGGATCGGATAGCCGTTGGCCATTAGCCAGTTCTGGGTCATGCTCCAATTCACTTTGCCGGGAAAGACATTAAACATCAGATCCCCGCTGGCCTGCTCAGCTGCCGCACAACGCGATCCGTCTCCAGTGCAGTAGACGTTCCAGACATTCATCTCATCTGTGCCCTGGGCAAAGGCATTTGGAATGAAGATTGCAGCCAAGCACAGGACAGCTGCCGAAAGCAATTGTATCTTAATATTTATATTCATAGTAATTCCCTACCATGCACCATTGTATTGTGAATTGTGTCATGAGTATTTCCTATCCCGACACTACATTGATCCGGAAGCTTTTCTTATCCCCGAGGGGCATTGAGCCTGAGACGGTGGCCAGGGCAGCTTCCAGATCCCAGAATCCGGCATTCCTGGGAGTAATTCTCATGGTGAATGTCACCTCGCCGCTTCCGGAAAGCTTTCGGCTCAGGCCTGAGTCCAAAATACCTGAACCATCTCGAATGGTAGCCTCGATTTTAGTTCCATCCTGCAGATTAGAGTAGGCGGCGTGCACCTTGACAAGGCTGTTTTCCCCTACTGCAATCGTATCCGGCGGGACGACATATTCGATGCTGCTGATCTTTGCTTCCGGCTTGTTCTCCGGGTTTTCCACCAGCAGGGTGAAGGCTTTGCCGGAACGGAGCTTATCGCCTTTCCAGATCTCCGCTTTGAGGTGCCACTCGTTTATGTATTCGGGCCATCCTGATGGAATGGAATAGCTGGCCGGCACCATGATCTCAGCGGGCGGGAAGAGATATGTGCCGCTGCCCGACAGAGTTACCTCGCCGCCGCTCTGAAAGCGGGGCGGAAAATCGGCATAGGCGAGGTGCAGGCTAAGGGTTGATTCCTCCAGGTTGGAATATGTGATGCCGACGACAATTGGCACCTTTTCCCCCACAGTCATGGTCTCAGGCGATCCCGGATATTGCAGGGTGCTGATCTTTACCTCTCCGCCCAAGGCGGGAGCAATAGTGATCAAGAACAGAATGCAAACAACCGTGGCATGGTATTTTTCTTTCATAGCTATGTCCTTCCTATCATTCCAATTCAGAGATATATCAATAATTAAACATTATAAATATATCCGATCACCAGGTCATGCTATCTTCCATTCATTCAATCAACCAGTCATCCGCCCATCCACGGGCATTGTGTCTCAGGTATTCACGGTTCTCAGCAGACCATTTTCTGGAAACAGTCCTTGCAGAGCACCTTTCCGCCGGCAGTCCTGCCCATGATCTCCATGAAGCCTTCGCCGCACTGCTGGCACTTGATGGACGGATAGACCCTTGCTTTCTCCGGTTCCGGGATATCGACCTCCCTGACCGAGAGAAGGTCCTCGTCCCTGCCGCTCAGGATGTCCTCGATGATCCTGCCGCGCATGCTTGCCATCTCCTTTTTCTCTTCCTCAGAAAGGTTTCCCGCTGCCGCCTTCTGGCGCAGGGCGTCCATTCCACGGAAGATATCGCCCTTGAAGTAGATGCGCAGGGCGCGACCCTGATCGCGAGAGTAGAAGGTAAAGACCTGTTTGCCGTTATCTACAAAAACCAGATTGCCCTTGCCGGTTGTGCAGCCCAGAAGCGACTGGATCGCATCCACGCTGCAGGACTTGTTCTCAGCAATGCAGACCAGTTCCTCATCCTGGGAGCGTGGGTAGTGCTCTTTGGCGTACTTTGCCACACGGTAGCCCATAGCCAGGCCGGGGCAGATATGGCCGTGAAACTTCGCGGCTTCTTTGAAATCATCATCCATGACTGTCACCTTAATTGAATTCTGATACGAATTGAATCCTATAGGTAGTATTAGGAGGTAGCGTGCCAAAAATGCTGTAATTTATGCTTGCCCTGTATCCCATCCAATTCATTCCTCTAAGGATAAATACTTTCTACCGGTTATCCACTCCTCATTAATATCTATCAAAATGCAGACTTCTATTCTCAAGAGTGACTGATCATTTGAGAATGCCCCAGCCGATCGACTTCTGCGTTTCAATTCTTTGTTGATCCTTTCCAGGCCATTGGTTGTTCGGATTAATCTCCAATAAGGTCTGGGAACCGCTCTTTAATTCCAGATGTCGAATCTGAATCGGTCAATGGTTTCTGCGGATTTGGAGTATCCTTTATCTTCCAGGATAATGGCCAAATCCTGCATCTTG
>JAQVZT010000192.1 GCA_028708055.1 Methanothrix sp. | reverse complement strand
CTTGCAGAACTCGTCATTTTCCGCCTGAGCGGGGCGCTCCACGACCACCCAATCACGGGGAAGGAGCACCGGCAGCGTTGCCAGGTTCATGCCGCATCCGCAGGGTCCATAAACATCTTCCAGATCTTTGTAAATAATTGCCTTAAATGCCAGCTCGCTCATCATCAGCTCCTCTAATGCTAATGGTAATTGTGGCTCCTTAAATAACATTTCCCACCCGTTTTTTGGATTTTCCCATTTGAGGGCTTTATTTTTAAAATAAAGCTAAAATGTTGGTGCGATTTTTCAAAGGGTTTTAATAATGGACAACTTTGCCTAACAAAAATTATATATGGAATTGCAAGATGATAGGGTGCATATTCTGGCTTGTAGCACTCGGAGGAATTATTTTTTTCTCTTCTGGCTGCAAACTCCGAATTTATGAGGTGAATTGAGAATGCCGATACTTCCTGTTGCCCCTGTGAGCAGACTCATCCGCGAGGCTGGGGCCAATAGAGTGAGCGAAGGCGCAAGAGATGCGCTGGCTGAGGTTCTGGAGAGCTATGGATTGGAGGTAGCCCGCGAGGCGGTCGGTTGGGCCAACCATGCCAAGAGAAAGACCGTCAAGTCCGAGGACATCCGTGAAGCCGTCAAAAGAGTTAAACCACCCCTTGTCTCTGAAAGGTAGATCAATGGCATTAGATTACCGTGCTTTGGGACTGATATGCGGCATTGAGATTCACCAGCAGCTGGATACAACCTGCAAGCTTTTCTGCGGTTGCCCCACCAGGCACAGGGAGGTTGAGGAGTCTAATTTCGAGTTCTTCCGGTATCTGCGACCGTCGCGAAGCGAGCTGGGCGAGATCGATCGGGCCGCTCTGGAAGAGGTCCTGGTTACGAGGCGTTTTCATTACAAGTCCTATGACACTACCTGTCTGGTAGAGGCTGATGAGGAGCCTCCTCGGGAGATAAACCCAGAGGCACTGGAGATCTCTCTGATCATAGCCCGGCTGCTCAATATGAAGATCGTGGATGAGCTGCACACCATGCGCAAGATGGTGATAGACGGCTCCAATACCTCGGGCTTTCAGCGCACCGGGTACGTCGGCTCGGACGGCTATATCGAGACGGCGGAAGGCGCGGTCGGCATAAGCATCCTCAGCCTGGAGGAGGAAGCGGCGCGCATCATCGAGGGCCGGGGCGACAGCGTGGTCTACTCCCTGGACCGGCTGGGAATACCTCTGGTGGAGATCGGGACTGCTCCGGATATCGTCTCTCCTGCTCATGCCCGGGAGGTTGCATCTTACCTGGGAATGATTCTGCGTTCTACCGGCCGGGTGAAGAGGGGCCTTGGCACCATCCGCCAGGATGTGAACGTCTCCATCAAAGGGGGAGCGCGGGTGGAGATCAAGGGCGTGCAGGCCCTGAATCTGGTCGACAAGGTGGTGGAATTTGAGGCCCTCCGCCAGGTTCGGCTGCTGGAGATCCGAGAGGAGCTGGTCCGTCGCGGGGCCTCGGTTGATGACGCCATCCGGGACGTATCAGATCTGTTTACTAAGACCGGGTCCAAGGTCCTGGCCCGATCCCTCAAGAGCGGTGGCGTTATCCTGGCCTGCCTGCTAAAAGGTTTTGCCGGCCTCGTTGGCCGGGAGATTCAGCCCGACCGGCGGCTCGGTTCGGAGATGTCTGACCGGGCCAAGAGAGCTGGCGTTGGCGGGATCTTTCATACCGATGAGCTGCCCGCTTATGGCGTAACTGCAGAGGAGGTCGAGGCCGTGCGCGGCCTGCTGGCAGCCGCGGATGGCGACGCAGTGATCATGGTCACCGGGCCGCGAGAACGGGGCGAAAAAGCCATGCAAGCGGTCCTAGTTCGAGCCCGCGAGGCGCTGGCCATTGTGCCTGAGGAGACGCGCCGGGCTCTGCCGAGCGGCTGCTCAGAGTACATGCGGCCCCTGCCCGGTTCCGCACGAATGTATCCGGAGACCGATGTGCCCGCAGTGGTGATCACGCAGGAGATGCTTGCCGGCCTGAATATGCCCGAGCTGTTCGCGGATAGATCCAAGCGCTTCCAGCAGCAGTATGGTCTCTCTGCTGAGCAGGCTTCTGTAATGGCAGCTTCACCCAATTACCCCCTCTTTGAGGAGGTAATGAAGACCGGTCTTTCCGCTTCCGTCGCAGTCAGAGCTCTCGAGACCATTCCCATCGAGCTGGCTAGAGAGGGCGCTCCCGTCACCAATCTGACTGAGCAGCATTACCGGGATTGCCTGGCTATGGTCTGCCAGGGCCTCGTGGCCAAGGAGGGCCTGAGCGACCTGCTGGCCACACTCGCAGCACACCCGCAAATGGCGGCATCTGATGCCGCTGCATCTGCTGGCCTTGCGGGAGTGGATGAGGCAGAGGTGACCCGTGCAGTTCAGGCGATAGTGAGCGGCAAGGTTGACCTGGTGAAGAGCAAGGGCGAGAGAGCTGTAGCCCCGCTGATGGGCCTGGTCATGAAGGAACTGAGGGGCAAAGCAGATGGCGGCATTGTGAGCGCCATATTGAAGAAGGAAATACAAAATATACTCAGCAAGTGAGCCCCGAAAAGCCAGATATGCTCCTTTGGGAGGAGACGCTATTCAAGGACAGGGATCTGTTTGAGCTAGATCACCTGCCCGAACACTTCCTGCACCGGGAGGACCAGATGAACAGCCTCAAATTCTGTGTCCGCCCGGCCTTGCAGGGAGGCCGACCAGTCAATGCCCTTTGTCTCGGCCCGCCTGGCACAGGCAAGACCACCGCTCTGCTCAGGCTCTTCGAGGAGATTGAAGCCCATTCTTCTAAGATAATTCCTGTCCATGTCAACTGCCAGATGGACTCCACCCGGTATTCCGTATTCTATCAGATTTACAGAAAGATCTTCGATCATTCTCCTCCTTCCAGCGGCATATCCTTTAAACGGATCTTCGAGAAGGTAGCCGCTGCCGCTGTTGACCAGGATAAGGTACTGCTGGTGGCCCTGGACGACATCAATTACCTGTTTCATGAAAAGGAGGTGGACCAGGTCTTGTACTCCCTCTTGCGGGCCCATGAGACCTGTCCCGGTGCCAGGATGGGTGTGATCGGAGTGATGAGCGAGCTGGCCCTGAACTATGTTCTCGATCCGCGCGTGGTCTCTGTCTTCCAGCCGGAGGAGATCATATTCCCCCTATACACCCGATCGGAGATCCGCGACATACTGAGTCGCAGGGTGCAGATGGGCTTTTATCCGGGTGTGATGGCGGACGATGTTCTGGAGGCAGTCGTGGACTGCACTGAGAGGTCGGGAGACCTGCGGGTGGGAATTGATCTTCTTAAGAGGTCTGGCCTGTCTGCGGAAAAGCGTGCATCAAGGAGCATCTCTCCGGATGATGTAGCGGTCTCCTGCGATCGATCCCGCCTGGTTCATCTCACCTATGCCCTGAAATCTCTGAAGGAGGATGAGCTGCTTGTGCTGCGGCTGGCCGCTGAGCAGCAAAGCTGGCGTGCAGGTGATCTGTTTGTCCGCTTTCATGAAGAGACCGATGCAGGATATACCCGTTTTCATGAAATTCTCAATAAGCTTGATTCCATCCGGCTCATAAACGCCGATTTTACCGGATCAGGAGAACGGGGCAGAAGTCGTGTCATCAGCGTTCGCTACGATTCTGGGGAGGTCCTGAGCAGGCTCAGCAAATGATCTCTCAGCTCGCATCCGCTTTAGCTATTATCATCTTGTCATTATTGAAAAAGCCGTCTATGTTTATCCTATTACTTTATTAGTACTCTATATAGATTCTATACGCAAGGGCTTTAACTGGTCAATGTGTTTTACCGGGGCGTATGGATTGGCCAGGAATTAAGGTGCCCCGCAAGTATAGCGAGAAGTCTGTAGAGGCCCTGTTATTCATATCGGCCATCGCCTCGATCCTCATCATGCTTCTTATCTTCTACTTCCTCATCCATGAGAGCCTTCCTGCATTTTCGCAGCTGGGGATTATTTCTCTGGTTTTCGGGTCGAAATGGCATCCTTCAGGCGATATTTATGGGCTGATGCCGATAATCGCCACATCGATTATCATCACCATTCTGGCGCTGTTCATCAATATCCTGATCGGCCTTCCTCTGGCCATTTACCTGGCAGAGCTGGCCGGCCCCAGGAGTCAGGCAGTGCTAAAGCCGTCCATTGAGCTTCTGGCTGGAGTCCCATCTATTGTCTATGGTTTCTTGGGGGTTATAATTCTCGTAACCTATCTGCAGGACAGCTTCGATCTGCTCACCGGCAGGTCTATTCTGGCAGGATCGATGCTCCTTGGAGTCATGTTCATTCCCCGCCTCACCACCATCTGCGAGGATTCTCTGCGGGCTGTTCCCAGCGAATTCAAGGAGGGCTCTCTGGCACTGGGTGCCAACCGCTGGCAGACTCTGAGAAATGTGACAATACCCGCGGCCTCGTCCGGAATTACCGCTGCTATTCTGCTCAACATCGGAAGCATAATCGGAGAGACCATGGCAGTGCTTTTAGTGGTGGGCAACGTTGCCAGGATGGCGTCTCCTCTGTATGATATATTCGATCAGGGCGCATCCTTCACCTCGATCATCGCCGGCGAGATGGGCGAGGTGGCCAGAGGCTCGATGCATTACCATGTCCTCTTTGCGGTAGGATTTGTCCTTCTCATAGTAGTGACTATATTCAGTCTGATCGCAGATTATGCCAGGATTCGCATCAAGCGAAAATTCGGAGGATACTGAAGTGACCAGGCCGGCTCTATTGGGATCTCTTGTCATATCGGCCTTCCTGTTCGTCTCGTCGCTTGCATGCCTCATTCTTCAACCCGGCCTGGAAAGGCTCGCACCTCTATGGCAGGCGGGCCTTTTTGCGGGCATGCTGCTCATTGTTGCATCGTATTCATTCTCTAAAGCCGCATCCATCAAGACCGTTCCTTTCCTTGCCCTGGATACACTCCTCTGTTCTGCGATCCTCTATCTGGCATATTCCGGAATGCTCCATGAGGGATTTGTCATCCGCCGGCCCCTCGGGGTCGGTGCGTCCTTCGATTATTCCTTTATCCTTCCTCTTCTGATCTTCTTTGCCAGCCTGTTGTGCATCAAAGATGCCATCAATATCCTCTACGATTACCGGGCAAAGGGCCGGGAAGTGCTGGTGTTCCTGGCCGTCAGACTCTCTGCGGTTCTGTCGCTTTTCCTGCTGGGCGGAATACTCTTCATCATAGTCTACAAGGGAATGGGGGTCATAAGCTGGGATTTTCTTACCACTCCTCACCGTCGTCTGGGCCAGGCAGGCGGCATCAGCACGGCCATTTTGGGCTCATTGTGGATGGTTTTGGGAGCGATGGTCATATCTTCGCCCCTGGGCATCGGCGCAGCCATCTATCTCAATGAGTACTCCAAGAGTCAGAGGCTCAATCGTATCATCACAATCGCAGTGAGCTGCCTGAATGGCGTCCCCTCTGTGGTCTTCGGGCTATTCGGGCTGGCCTTTCTGGTGACCTATTTGGGCGTCTCTCTCCTGTCCGGCTCCATAATCCTGGG
>JAQVZT010000006.1 GCA_028708055.1 Methanothrix sp. | reverse complement strand
GTCTGCTCCCGTGGGCACCGAGGTCACCTTTTGCCGGCCGCCTCATGGCAATCTGCAGTTTGACGGAGTGCTCTCCCCTTCCGGGCCGTCCGGCGAGATATCGGGAATGCAGATCACCACCAATCCGATCATTCCCAGAAAAGTTGACCAGATTGCCGAGGACAGAGACGCAGTCGCCGCAGCAGCGGTGGGCGAGCTTTACGCCAGTGGAATCGGGACGGATCACATTTCTCGCATGCTCTCCCTGGGACTATTGGGCAGGAAGAGGAGGCTGGTGCCCACTCGCTGGTCGATCACCGCTTCTGATGATATGATCGGAAAACGTCTTAAAGAGAAGGTACTGGACTGCGTCCCGCTCAACGGCTACTACCTCTTCTCAGGCGAGGGCCTGGGAAACCGCTTCGAGATCCTCCTTTTGCCGCAGTCCTTCCGCTTCGAGCTGGTGGAGATCTGGATGGCTCGATCCGTCTGGGCGGAAGAGGGATTCATCGGCTCAGACGGAGAGGACGCGCGGCCCCGCAAGGGTTACAGCCATCTCGCTGGCGGATACTACGCAGCGCGTTTGGCCGTCCTGGAGAACCTTGCCAGGCGGGGCAGGCAGGCAGGAGTGCTGGCGGTGCGAGAGATCTCTGAGAGCTACTGGGCACCCCTCGGCGTATGGATAGTGCGGGAAGCGGCCAGAAAGGCCATGAACTCACAGCCGGTGCGTTGTTCTAGCCTGGCTGAGGCCCTGGCGGAGATGGAAACGCGAATCAGAACTCCTGCCAGTCAGTGGCGCAGACAGATTAAGCTACTGGCTTCCCCGGTGCAGAGGAGTCTGCTGGAGTTCTGATAAGGATAAAAAGAGGTGTTACTCCTGAGGAGTCAGGCCCCTCATCATTTTCGTCCGGATTCAGACTGGAAGCTCTTGTTTTTACCATCCCCAGTTGTACCAGTAGTGGTATGTGAACGGACCGTAGACGTTGGCATTCCACCAGGGATCGAAGTAATTATAGTAATAGTATGAAGGGGTGTACCAGTGATAGGTCACAGGTCCCCACGATCCGGGATGATGCGCATAATGTCCGTCGTAATTCGGAAACGCCGATGCGTTGCTCATGAAACATAGCAGGCCAATGGCCAGGATGGCCAGAGCCAGTTTGATCTTACTCATTTTAGTCCTCCTATTCAGTTTCTTGCATGGCTATAATATCCTTACTCATTTATCAGGATTGTTTTTATGTAGATCTCGGCTCAATGTCACATGAACATACGTCTGCGTTGCTGGTACTTTGTGATGGTCATAAAAGCCAGCTTTTCCTGATGGCCTGCGGTCACAATCAGCAGCGTGCGCCATTTTTCCAAAGCGGATGGGATGAAATTGCATGCGCATTCATATTTTCCAGTCTTTGCCATGCGTTCTCTGAATAACCATATTATCCTGGAATCCGGAAATGAATTTGGAAAACCACGGAAAGACATAAACGAGATGCGTTCGACCATTTGACGCTCGACCTCCAAATCGCTCAAGCCGTACCATTGTTGGAGAATCGTGATCATGAACATCAGAATTACATTGCAATTGGGTCTTCCACCCTTCTCGCGCTTGCTAGAAAAATCCATAATATATAATAATATTAGTGATATATTAACATCTTTATATTGTATAAGTTAGTGGTTTATAGGACTTCACTATACTTATCTATTATATTCCTGTCATAATAAACGCAATTATCAAGAAACTGGGAAGCAAATTTGATATAGCAGTCAATGCGAATACAGTTGATCGACATGTCCACATGGGCACTCTGGCTAATCATGCTTCTTATTGTTTTGTCAGGAGCAGCGACAGATGTGCCATTCGTTTTTAGCGAGAAAACTACAAGTGCGGCCAGATTAGGTTCGGATGAGATACAAAAGGTCTCTGCTTCCTCGCCAGAGCTTGTTGGAGTTCCTTTCACATCTACGCCGCAAGACAATGATACTCTCAGATTCCCTATTACCGGAGGCAGCAATACTCCCGTCGTATCCACTGAGAAAAAGACCGAGGATCTAAAAAAGACGCTAAATTCAAAGGTTGATGCAGAGAACGATTCTGTCGTTGATGAAGCGAGATTGGCTGCGGGTAAGTATTCAGGCGACTATACAATAGAACAAGTCAGTGCAATCTACGATTACGTGAAAGAGAATTGGCATTATTTTAGAGATACAAGAGGCGTTGATTACTTCAGTAAAGCCAGCGAATCGTTAATGCTGGGCAAAAGGAATGGATGCGTGGGGGTTGGTGACTGCGACGATTTTGCCATCCTCGTGTCTGCCCTGGTGGAAGCTGCTGGGGGTACTACCAGGATCATTCTTGCCCGCAATAATAGCACGGGAGGACACGCTTACGCGGAAGTTTATATCGGCCAGGATAATTCACCGGATAGCGAGGTTGAAAAAATAATCAGCTGGCTCACGCATGAATATGAGACTGATAAGATCTATACTCATATTGATACCGATACAAAAGATGTCTGGCTTGATTTGGACTGGGGACCGGATGAAAAAGGCAATATGCATCCCGGAGGACCTTTTTATCAGGGCGATAAACATTATATAATCTGCATCAGAGATGCTTTTGGTAAGACTCCTCTGAAGCTTCCTGAAAAAACAAATAAAATTCCGAAGTTAACCCGCCTGGTTCCTGACAAAGATAGCCCACAAGTCTCTGGCTCATACATAGCCTGGACAGCCCAGGCCAACGATCCAGATAATGATCCTATCTATTTCAAATTCTTCCTGAATGATAATCCTGTAACTGCTTGGATAAAGGAGAATACTTGGACCTGGAAAACAAATGATACATTTCTGGGCGAAAACGAGGTAGGAGTTCAGGTTAGAGATGGCAAGCATGCACTTGTTAATAGATTTGATGACCGTAAGACGTACAATTTCAATATATCTGAGTCAAAACCGATACATAATGTTCCTTCAAATCAGCCACCAATAATAAAGAGCCTCTCAGCTGACAGGCCCAGCCCATATGAGGCAGGGGCTTCCATAAACTGGACTGTTGCAGCCACCGATCCAGAGAGTGATCAGATATCCTATAGATTCTACTTGGACGACCAGCCTGTGACAAGCTGGCAGTCTCAAAATCAATGGATATGGATAACCAGTGAAGCAAACGCAGGAGCAAATCATATCGAGGTCAGAATTGTAGATGGTAAGCATGCCGGCTCTGATAGCTTCGATGCCAACTGCTCGGCTGAGTTTACCCTAACGGCGCCGAACCATATACCTGTCGTATCAGTGCTTTCGTCAGATAAGCAAAGCCCTCAAGAGGCTGGGACAGCTATAGTATGGATGGCCAAGGCCGACGATCCGGAGAACGATACTCTCGCTTACAGATTCCTGCTTAATAGCAACACTGTATCCAATTGGAGTTCGAATGATAAATGGTTCTGGAGCACTGACTCAGATAATGTTGGCGAGAATCAGATAGAAGTTCAATTGAGGGATGGAAAACATGCTGGTTCGGATAACTTCGATAGCCATAAGACCGTCGGCTTCACAATAATTGCCCCAACGATCAAAGGCATTGAATCTATTGTGTCAGGTTTTAATAATTCTCAGTCTTGGATTGAACAGGGTAATGTTTTTGCCAGTCGTGGGAAAAACGATGAGGCCATTAATAACTATGACAGAGTCATAGAGATTAATCCTGATTATGCAGATGCCTGGATAAATAAAGGAAATGCTCTTCATAAGCAATCCAAATATGATGAGGCTAACAAGTGCTTCGATGAGGCAATTAGTTTGGATCCTTCTAACGCAGAGGCATGGGTTAAGAAATATAATAATATTCAATATTATATGGGCCGGGATAATGCAACAACAGAAGATTGCTTAAATAATGCCAGCAGAATATGCGATCAAGACATTAGGTTTGATTCAAATAATGCCAGCAACTGGATCGACAAAGGGGATTTGCTTTTTTATTCAGGAGATTATGAGGAGGCTATCAAGTGTTATGAAAAGGCCGTTAAATTAGACCATAACAATTCAGTTGGCTGGATCGGTGAAGGGGATGCTCTTTTTTACCAAAGAAAGTATAATGAAGCGATTAAATGCTTTACAGAAGCTATTAACAGGAATCCTAAAGATCCATATATCTGGATGAAAAAAGGCGATGCTCTGTCCAATCTGAATAATACTGAAGAAGCCATTAATTGCTACGATAAAGCAATCCAGATAGATTCTGAAAATGCAATCGCATGGCTGTATAAAGGAGAACTTCTGTTTGAGGATGAAAAACTTGAGGCGGGCTTCAAATGTCTAGATGAAGCCGCTAGATTGGCCCCGAAAAATGCTGATATTTGGATCCTTAGAGGTTGTTATCTCAATAAACAGGGAAAATTTAGCGAAGCCAGTAAATCGTTTGACAGGGCAATTGAGCTATATCCTCAATATGCAGGTGTTTCCTTAGCAGAATCAGCGAGGCATCAAAAGAAAGAAGCATTAAAAGGAATCAAGATAATCCAAGAAGGATTAGAGACTGCAGCTTTGACAAAGGTGCTGAAAATTCCATTAAATCCAATAGAGAGCGCTAAATTCGGCCCTGATTCCAATATATTGGCATTAGGGACTGAAAATGGTTCGATTCATTTATGGAACATCTTAGACGGAAATGAAATTCGCATTCTTACTGGCCATGAAGGAAGGGTTAATAGTTTGGATTTCAGCCCAGATGGTCGAATGCTGGCTTCTTGCGGCAGTGACAATACAGTCAAGATTTGGGATACTTCTAGCGGAATGGAGCTTAAGACGTTGGATAATGATTTTTATGCAGGAATTAAATATAGCGTGGCTTTCAGTCCTGACGGCCGGTTGTTAGCTTCTGGTGAAAGTGGCGGAAAGGTTAAACTCTGGGATATCTCAAGCGGTAATATGCTTAGGACTTCATATCAATCAGAAATAATTTCAAGTTTGGCTTTTAGCCCCGATAGCAGCATGCTGGCTTCAGGTAGCCATGATGGAACTATAAAACTTTGGGACGTTTCAAGCGGGAATGAACTCCGTACCTTGGTTCATGGCAAATGGGTCTATTGCGTTGCGTTTAGCCCTGATGGACGCGAGCTAGCTTCAGGTGGCGATGACTGCAATGTTAAACTTTGGGATGTTTCAAGTGGCAGGGAGCTATGGGCCGCTGGCGGTGGCAGTTGGAAGCAGAGCGTGGCCTTCAGACCTGATGGCAATACGCTAGCTTCAGGAAGCGATGCATTCAACAATAAAATCCAACTATGGGACGTCTCAAATGGCACTGAACTTCGTGATTTAGCAGGTCAATCCGATGATATTTTGAGCCTAGATTTCAGCAGAGATGGCAAGACACTGGAATCTATTAGCTTCAACGGTACTATCTGCGTATGGATGTTTTCATCCCCCTTGGCATGAAAATCACTCTTTCCAGAATCCTGGATTCTCGCCGGCTTGAACTCTTCGGAAAAAGGCTCTGAAAGCCAGTTCTACTTTCTCCCAAGCATTCTTTCAGTATGCTAAGATATCGTTATAGGCCTGCCTGCAAAGCCCAAGTTGTCTTTCGAGGATACGTACTTGATATTTTGTCGGAAACAGCCTGTGGCGATACGATTTAATTAATTGCTTTTTAAGGTCAAATAGTTATTGGTAGACATAAACCAAGGGAAGGACTCCGCTTTCATTCCCACCCTGAAGGATGGGGACTTCCCGCTTCGTCCTTTCTGATCCTATAAGTTAAAACGAGCAGAAGAGCTCTCGATCTGATCCGGGCTCTTCAACCTTCAGCACTTCCGTTCAAATCTTTCGCATCATTATGCATTCAGCCACATATTGGCCCAGTAAGGCCAGTTATCCTCAGTGCGAGAGCTGGAGTAGACTGCGTTGTACTTTCGAAGCTCTTTATATGTATTGGCCAGCTCCAGTGCCGCTTGAGGATCATTGAATGCATAAGGGTTGGCCAATGCGGAATACACAGCGGCACCATCCAGAGCACCGCTGACGCCCTGAGGCCCATTCAGCCACATATTGGCCCAGTATGGCCAGTTATCCTCAGTGCGAGAGGTGGAGTAGACTGCGTTGTGCTTTTGAAGCTCTCTGTATGTATTGGCCAGCTCCAGTGCTCCTTGAGGATCATTGTAAACGTAGGGATTCTGAAGCGCTTTATACAGGTCTGCCCCGTTCAGGGCATTTTGGGGATTATCTGCTACATCCATACTCTGCATCGCTTTGTAAAGCTCAGCTCTCTCCATAGCAGTCTGAGGAGCCTGGCTCTTGTAAATGCTGCTGAAACTATCGGCGGCTGCAATGCCAATCAAGCCGGCAGTAAGTAAGACGGAAATGCAAATCATGCATATCCTGGCGGATATAAATCCTGATTTCGCGTTAGATGTCATTTTATCAACCTTCTCCTACCATCTGTGACATAACTTGATATCAGCAATTACTCTGTCAGAGATATATGAAGGTAAACATCATATGAACTCTTCAGGCATCTCATATGAAGCCTAGAATGCTCATTTTATGACGCAGCTGTGCAGGTTGGCCCCATTCTCGCCCGGATGTTCGCCATCATAGCCCTTGGTAAGCTCTGCAGATGAAAGAATGCGAGCGCGGACCTGCTAGAAGATCTCGTCTACTGCATTGCGGTCGGCCATCTTTTCAACCGATGGCTCTCGGCTGCATCTTTCTCGTCATGGTTCAGGCCATTCGTCACGCCATTTTTCACGTCGTGCATCACGTCATGCGACGGACGACCCGCAATATTTCCTGCAGACATTCGAATAGGCCGTTCCTCCGCGTTTCTGGTCGGACATTCTCGGGCCGGGCCGCTGTCAGGCTGGCCTTTGCTATCTCATAGCAGCCCTTTGCCAGAGCAGTCCCACCAGGCATATCGATCCTCTGCAGCCCGAAATCTTTGGCAAATCCGTCCACCTTCTCCTCGAAGCCCGGCTCGAATCGAAGGCCTGTATCGATCCGGACCACCTTTTTCATGCCAGAAGCCCTGATGGTCGCGCTCAGGTCGCGTCCCTTGCCAGCGGCGGCGTCCTCCTGGCCCATCGCCCTCCAGTTGGAGGCCCACATGGGCGTCATGAAAAGGGCCGCGTCCTGATGCTCGGCTAAAGCCCGATCATAGCATTCGTTTCCGCCCAGTGCAAGGGCAATGCAGTCCTCAATTCGCGCTCCACTCTCATCGGCCAGGAAGCTGATCGGGCAGGGCAGACCTGGCAGGTCGCGCTCAAGATTTGCCAGAACGCCGCCGCATTTGCCGTAGAAGATCAGTATCCGGTCCGAGAACGGGCACAGGCTTTGAATGCCGTCATACGCCGCAGTCCTAAGCCGGTCAAGGTCGGAGTGCAGCCCGAGAGCAAGCGGCCTTACAACTACGATAAGCTCCTCTGTCCTGCGGCCAGCGCCGGGGGCAGAGATTCCTGCTTTTCCAGCCTTTAGACCCCGGACCCGAAGGTGCTGAGCGATTTCTTCCAGGCTCAGGAGGAGATGAGGGCGATTTTTCGCCTTCAGCTTGGCTGACAGGCTCAGGGAATCCTTTCCATCTACGAGAAGAAGCTCCCGGACCTCTCGATCGGCAAAGAGAAGGCTGGCAAGCTCGTCCTCCAGCATCCGGCAGGCGAGTATGGATAGAACGGGCATGGTATATCCTGGAATTGGTGGTGAGGAGATATCAAGATATCTCATTCGGACGGGTTTATCCTAAATTCCGGTACCGTGGATATCTGTCCATGAATTGGGTGCAGAAAGTCAGAAAAAGTGGCTCCCTGATAGCTGCAAACACAAGAGCGAATTTGATCTTCCGTGGGCACCCGATAGGGAGAGATTATGCGCAACCTCCTTTTGACTGTGCTGGAAGAATGGAATGAAACGCATGCAAAACTGTGATGCAAGATGCAGGACCATCGCGGGTATATTATCCGGCCGGCGTTTGGAAAGACAAAAACGCCTATCGGGTATCGGAAAGCCATTCATCTCTGCTGATCCCCGTCTCTTTCAAAATGATCAATTGCAGCTTAACGCTAATCTTTTCTCCATGATGAGGATTGGGATCATAACGAATATGCCGTCCTTTACCATATGTTGGTGTTTCGTTCCCGGATACGGCCCTGCGAACCCGAGTGTCATTAATTTCTTGATAAGTTCGCGCCGGGTGATAGGTATGAGCTTAGTCGACAACGGCAACGGGCTCCTTTGAGCAGGCAATTGTATGGCCACCAATAGGCGGGATGGAATTGCCCCATTGCAGGCGAGCTACAATCCATTCCTCGATGACTTCAATAAGATCCATGCGACATTCTTCAAGAGTGTCTCCCACGGCAATCACACCCTGAAGTCCCGGTACAGTGGCCACGTAGGAACCATCTTCCAGGGTGTCGTACTCTGCCAGCATCAAGGCCGCGTGGATATATTCGGAGAACATGCTGCATTTAATAGGTCATTGAGGGATTTAATACTTGCCTTCATTCATTCGCTCAGTGATCAACTCGGGTCTCCTATCTCGTCATACGACTAATGACCAGTATCAGTTTTAGCAGCCTCCTGCATTTGAAGCTACTGGAACCATGTGCCCGGCAAAATCATCCAGTGACAGAACGGGCATATTTGATCACTATTTAGTCTTTAATGGAGATGAGAAGATGCCAAGATATGTGATCCGAATGGATCTACGAGTCCGGATCTTTCCAAAAATAACGACTATAGGCCACACTTGGTTTTTATCTGTGAGAGATCAGCGTCCATCCGGACCAGTCTTCCTTTCAGATCGCCTCTTAAATCGGAGCGAAGCCCTTTGACCTCATTGACAATCTCGTCTTTTGCGCAGTCTATCTTCTCAGACAGAGCGTTTCCGATGTTATTGACTGCCTGGCAGACGTTCTGGACAGCGACATTCACGCCCTTGATGTCCTCACGAGCCGCCTTTACCTCGTCCCGAACCCCTTTGATGTCCTCACGTGCTCCTTTTACCTCGTCCCTGATGCCCCTGATCTCTTCATGGGTGGATTTCAGTTCCACTACTACATCTTTGGTGACCACGATGAGGTCTTTGAGCAGATCTGCAGCCCGGTCCAGGCGTTGGTCGGTTTCACCGCTCGACACCATCTTTTCAAATCCGGTGAACTCATCCGTGCCGGCAGAGATCTCATTCTCGATGCTCTGCACATCGATTAGTGCGTCTCTTATGGTCAGGCAATTGAGAAAACGAGTCAGATCGGTTTTATCTCCTTCTGCGACTATCTTAACTTTGCCACTGCGAAGGTTCTGCACATATCCAGAAAGTCCGAAGGCATTGGCCAGAATCACTACCCTTGATCGGTATCCGGTCTTCTGGACCATGCCCGAGACGAAAGCGGTCAGTCTTGGCATCAATTACAATTAATCCGCTTCAATATATCTCTTTTTCCTCAGGGCGATTTTTCCGATCGGGCGTTTTCTTTCGGGCCAGCCTGGTCGCTGGCGGCCAGCCGGGTGGGCGAAGCCAAGCTGGGCTTTCCCCCTGTGGCGGTACTGGCGAGCGGGATCGACAGGCACGCGGATTGGCGGCGCGAGAGCGGACAAAGGCGGTCCGAAATTATTGCCAAAAGAAGCAAGGAAGGCGCAGAGGGGAAAGAATGGGCGAGCATTCTAGGAATAACTCAAATACTAGGAATAAGATTAATTAAGATGATCCAGGGAGATTAATGGACCCGCAAGAAATTGGCTCAATGCTAATAGACCTCGAATCGGATTTGGTTGAGCGAAAGGCATCTCTATCAAATCCAGATCGAGTGAGACAGGCCATTTGCGCATATGCTAATGATCTTCCGGATCACCGTAGGCAAGGTGTAATTTTTATAGGAGCTAATGATGATGGTTCTTGTTCGGGATTGACGGTAACTGATGAACTTCTGTTCCAATTGTCTCATATGCGGAATGATGGCAAGATTCAACCATTTCCGTCTATTACGGTTGAAAAAAAAAATAATAAACAAATGCGAGATGGTCGCAATAGCAGTAAATCCGTCTATTGCTCCACCGATTCGTTTTAATGGAGTTACATGGATTAGGGTTGGTCCTCGCAGAGCGATCGCAACATCTGAAGAAGAAAAAATCCTTTCAGAAAGGAGACGTTCCAGAGATCTGCCTTTTGATCTCCAGCCCGTTCCTTCTGCAACAATCGGAGAACTCGATATTGATTTATTCGAGCGCGAATACCTTGCCTTGGCGATTGCTCCAGAAGTCCTTAAACAAAATACCCGCTCTACAAAGGATAAATTAAAGGCGTTGCGCTTTTTAACTCCAGATGAACAACCCACGATATTAGGGATGCTAGTAATTGGGAAAGAAATCCAAGATTACATTCCTGGTGCATACGTACAATTCTTAAGACTCGAAGGCATGAAGCTAACCGATCCTATTAGAGATCAGAAAACGATAGCTGGTTCTTTGCGGGAATTGCTCATGAGGATCGATGATGTACTTGAGGCCAATAATTCAATCTACACATCTGTAACATCAGAGCGAGTGGAAATAAGGCGCCCTGAATATCCTTTGGCCGCTCTTCAGCAATTGGTCCGAAATGCGGTGCTTCATCGAACCTATGAAGCAACGAACTCACTGGTCCGAATCTATTGGTTCTCAGATCGAATCGAGATTCATAGCCCAGGAGGGCCATTCGGTCAGGTTACCAAAGAGAATTTTGGGCAGCCTGGCGTAACTGACTACAGAAATCCTCACCTAGCCGAGGCTATGCGAGTCCTGGGATATGTTCAGCGTTTTAAATATGGAATTCAAATTGCAAAAAAGCTGCTTGAAGAGAATGGAAATCCACCCCTTGCATTTGATGTTGAGAGGAATTTTATTCTTGTAACGGTGAGGAAGCAATAATGAGCGCCCCAATTATCGCATTTTTTAATAACAAAGGCGGCGTTGGAAAGACATCCTTGGTATTTCATCTCTCCTGGATGTATGCGGACTTAGGGATTAACGTATTGGCAGCGGACCTTGATCCACAGTCCAATCTGACAGCCGCATTTCTGGAGGACGAGCTACTTGAAAAGTTCTGGCCGGATGGCGAACATAGCAACACAATTTTTGGCAGCATTGAGCCCTTACTTCGTGGGACAGGAGATATCGTAGAGAAACCATATGTTGAGAGGATTGATGAAAGGATCAATTTGCTTATCGGTGATCTCGAATTAGGCCGTCCCGTTAAGGCATACGAACGCTGGGCTAAACGGATTCCTGAAGTCTATTCAGAAGAAATCTTGGGCAAAAAGCCAAAAACAGGAGGGGTTGGTAGTCAAAATCAAATGGGTTCGGTAAGGCACTATCGAAGCCTGATGCCCATGGCCCAAGAAGCACACAAACCCATATTTCATCTCCGTCCAGCCGATGGAGCCATCGGTTCACTTCAGAATGCGATCCATGATGCAAGAGACAATTTCAAGCAGCTTGCTGTTGAGATTGCCAGACGCTGCAAAATTGACATACCGAACAACTTGAATTAGAAAAAGGCTTGATGCTTTATACAATTAGCAGTCTGGTATCTTCTATTTTAAATCTTGCGGTAGTACGCTATCTCGATCGTCCTAAAAGCGCCTGTACAACGATTTCAATTAGAGACATAATTTGAGAAGATCATGTGCCTTTGTTAGCGGTTAGCGGTTTTTTCGCATGAAATCTAAACGTTGGTTTATTTAAGCCTCGCTGCAATTAAGAAGGACCTATGAATGGGAACTCTCTGTTAGCCTAAAATAGATATAGCCATTCTCCTGCTCTCGCTCGATCACTTGTATGTAATTTCGGGGTGGAAGATCGCAGACTCCCTGAGGCAGTCCACAACGCCAAGAAAAAACAGCCCTGAATATATAGAGAAAATATTGAGATCAGGCGGAATCCTGCAGAATCCGCAGCAATCAAGTTAAATTGCAGTCGCACTGCCGGGCCCCGAGCAGAATAATCCAACGCGCTCCACAAAATAGAAAGCAGAAAGATCTGGCGCATGCCCACATGCCCCAGTTCTTTTTTGCCCTACCTCTTTGGATCGAATTTTACGGCTCTATCGTACACCATCTCTATGCTGGACGGCCCGGTCTTCGTGGCCTTCTCCAGATAGCTCCTCCAGGCTATCAATATCGGCTGGTCCAGAGCTATGCCGTAGGCACCGGGGCCGGTTGGAACCGCAAAGCAATTGGCATCGCCGCTGCAATTCCTGGCAATCTTGTAGACATAGAGATATTTCGCATTGGGATTATCCGGAAGATATTCCTCTGCGGTCCCATTGAAGGCCGGATCTTCAATTGACCCAACACCATTCCATACATCTGCTCCATAGAGTGCGAAGTTCGAGTAGGTGGCCTTCCCTGTTGCCACATGGTTAACCCCGTAGATGATTATGAATTCGCCACTATCGCTTCCCAGTGTGACTGGTGGATCTCGCAGGAAATCGTAGTAAAGCCTGAGGTTAGGGAAAGGAGGTGTTGGCGAAGAGACCGTTTGGTTTGCCGACCAAATATAGAATGCATCGTTATTTGGCCCAACAGCATCTATCCCTCTCTGAATGGCATCGCTTCCCGCAGGGACAGCAATACTGGTCGGAAGCTCTGTGGCAATCGATCCATTGTATTTGTCCAGGACTGCCATCCTCAACTTTTCGAGATCACCCATCAGACCAAGCTCGGTTGTTCCAGGACCCCGCACTCTCAGCTTTGGATAATCATATGGGTCCAGCTTTATAGATTCATTGGGAGTTACCCGGAATACCGTCGCAGGTGTGTCATTCAGGTAGTCGCTGCCCGCCTGCTTATCCTTGTACAGAGCCGGGCGAATCAGCATCAAGAATTTATCTGAGCTATCCTCCAGGCCCATATTCAGCAGGGATGAGGGGAACACCTGTGTGTTGAATATATCATTCGAATAGCCGGCAGAAACAGCCGCCGCCTGGATGCGTTGATCGATGCCTCTGTCAGCCGTGGCGATTATCACCGTGGTCTGATTGAAGGGATTGCCTGCGGCTCCATTGGGCGTTCCTGTGCTATTGATTACCAGGTTGTTAACCGTATCCGCCAGGTTGGCAAAGATCCACCGGGTCTCATTGCCATATGTCCTTGACAGCAGATAATGATCGAAGCTGAAATATCTGCATTCGGGCGGAGTTCTTCCTACGAATACCACTGCTTCATCAGGACCCAGCGACCAGAAAGCAGATGTGCCCTGATCCATTCCAAGCGCTTTGGTGATTCGGGAAAATAGTTCAGGTACTGTGCTGCCAGGGGCAGGTGGGACAAAATAGGTCAAGTATTTTGTAGTTGGATTGTTTCCGTATGCAGACGGCAATACTCCTGTATCGTATAGCTTGATCAGATCCAAATAACCTATCCTGCCCTGTTGTACAGTGAATCCTTCCTTTTCCAGGGCATGCCTAAAAGCCTGTGCGTCACCCATAACAGCATCTTCGGCAAGTACTGCTCCAATTGTCAGAGAGAACATGACCAGCAATAATACATACATTCGCATATTATCCGCTCCACCTTACAATTAACTATCATTATTATCTATTAAGACTTTAGGTTGCAGGATGAATCGCAAAAGATATTAATATTTAGAATCAGAATCGAGATCAGGAGAGGTAATTTCCAACCCATTTGAGCCGGTTGCAGGATGAAAATTGTGCTGACTTGAATTTTGATTTGAGTTAAATGGCGGGTACGCTGCCGGTCGCCGCCGAGGCTGCATGCCAGTTAATCCCTTCGCCTTCTCCTCCCCATATACCTGTAAGCGATAGTTACCCGCGGTGGGTCTGCTCCCTTCCGGGCCTGAACCGGTTCCCGCAATTATGGTACACAAGCTTTCCATCAGGAAAGACCGTGGACCGGTGCCATCCCTGCAGGACGGAGAATCATAGTCGACGACTGGACTGAGCATGCAGCGCCCAGTGTCTTCCGTCAGCTTCGCCCCCCGCTTATCGACGATTTCGGGTTACAGGTGACGCCGAACCACCCGGACTGCCCGCCACTTTTAACATTGAGGTGAACAGCTAATAAAGCTAACGCCGAAAAGAGGTAACAAAATATGCCAGAAGACTTAGCCGGTAATATAGGATTTGTCATGGGAAACAAGCATCGCGAGAGGATCGTCCAGGTCCTGGGCTCCAAGGGCAAGCTTTCCACTGAGAAGATAGGCAAATTCGAGCGCATCCCTGCGCAATCCGTCAAGAAGATCCTGGGCGAGCTTGCAGAGCGAAGCCTGGTCTTCGAGAATGACGGCATCTGGTGCCTTACCGAGGCCGGTCAGGAGATCGAGAGAGAGATGAAGAAGAGGGCCTGATCCGACCATGGATATGATGCAGGCCATCCGCTCCCGGCGGAGCATAAGAGCCTTCCTGGATAGACCCGTTGAGGAGGACAAGCTCCTCGCTGTCCTGGAGGCGGGCCGGCTCGCGCCCTCCGCCCGGAATATGCAGGACTGGAAGTTCATTGTGGTGCAGGATGCTGCTGCGCGCCGCAAGCTCGCCGCGGCAGCCAGGGATCAGCAGTTTGTGGGCCAGGCACCGGTGGTCATCGCCGCCTGCGGGACATCGGATCTGGTCATGACATGCGGCCAGCCGGCCTACGCCATAGATGTGACAATCGCCCTGGATCATATGACCCTCGCTGCCACATCGCTGCAACTGGGCACCTGCTGGATAGGAGCCTTCTACGAGGACAAGGTAAAGGAGATCCTGGGAGTGCCACCGGAGATAAGGGTTGTGGCGCTTATGCCCATCGGCTACCCGGCACAAATGCCCGAGCCCCGACCCCGCAAAAAACTGGACGAAATTGTCGCCAGAGAACACTGGTGAGCTAGGCTCCGGCTCCCGGTATGAGAGAAGATGCACTTCAGCCCGCTGCGCGCGTCCCGGTTCATGGGCACGAGCCGCTGCACGGGATCAAGATAGATTGAGATAGCATGGAGGGCGCTGGGCGGCTGCTGCCCTCCACGGCGGTATCCGCATCTATTCCAGCTTCTATCTGCCTTTTCCCAGGAGATGGTCCAGCTTCTCCAGACAGCTCCAGGTCAATACCAATTGAGAGAGGCCGATGGCATTGACGTACTGCTCCTGCCGATCGCTTATCACAGCATAAGTCCCCAGAGAGTCGCACAGCTTCTTTTCCAGATCAGCAATCATGGATTGATGAATCTCGCCGTCCACAGTCATGATGCCCACCTTCTTGCCATAGTAGTCATCCCGCTGAAACTCGATGGAAAAGTTGTGCTCCGAGCTTCTCAGAATCTTGCTCAGATCGATTGTCAGATCGACGTGGGAGACGGGCTGCTCCATCATCTGCTGAATCAGCCTCACTGAGTACCAGTCAGGTGCCGCTCCCGTCTCCAGAAGCGACGGATGAAACCTGGTATCCTGAATCTTGACCACGATCTCGGCATAGATCTTCTGGATATCCACGTAGAGCTTGTAGTCCGGCTCGCGCTGCAATATCTCGGCCATTACCTGCTCAGGCTGATAGCCGCGATCGCCCACATCCCGGCGCACCTTCCAGAGCCTCTTGACCGATCGCGATGGATCCACAAAGATCTTGAAATCGATGAGGCTTCTCAGCCTCGGCGTGTAAAAGGGATGCAAGCCCTCCACAATGACCACAGGAGCCGGTCCGAATGGAACCGTGCCGCTGATCTCGCCAATGCTGTGGTCATAAACCGGCTTGTCAATGGCCTGGCCGCGCCGCAGCATTTCGAGATGATCGGCCAGGAGATCCAGATGGTTGGCCTCAGGATGCAGGGGCGTGATATTTCGTTCCTTTCTCGCTTTTCGGTCCAGGCTGTGGTAGTCGTCCATGGAAAAGGAGCAGACCATCTCCTCGCCCAGTATCCTCTTTATGCCGCGCGAGATGGTGGTCTTGCCTGAACCGCTGTCTCCGGCTATCCCAAAGACGAACACCCTGCCCGATTTTTTGATTCTGTCCATTATCGATTTCATGTCTTCCTAATCTACGTGCCTGAAGCCGGATGAAGATGCCGGTTTATCTCCCCGGATTGCTATTCCCATGTGAATCTGCTCTACGGTATCCGTCTCGTCCAGGCCGCGCACATTGTGCCAGCGGGCCTCAAACTCCTCCCGGGACATGATGCCCCGGTCCCCAAGGATGTAAGGATCTTCGAGGGTCACATTACTCTCGTCAATGCCGATTACTACCACCCAGTGCCCATTGTGCCAGGTATCAGCCCAGGATTCGTTGTACTGCGATACGCTTCTCCAGGCCTGACAGTCCACTATGACCGGTATTCCCTGAACCACATATCCTTCCAGATCCGCCAGGGTCATGTTCTCCTTATAATCTGCCTCTAAACCCAGAGCCTGAGCCACCCTGATAATATCATCCGGGTATGTCCCCGACTCCTCGTTGGTATTGAGCATCTCTCTGATATCCTCTTCGCCGATGTCTCTTCCCCAGTAACCCAAAACTGCCTGCAAGGATGCCGCTCCGCAGGAATATTCAGTGCTCTGCCGGGTGTCAGGCATGCTGAAGAGGGCCAGGTTCAGTGACCCCATAGAAGCGCTGGCATTAATGATGCCATTGATGCTGGAATTATCGTCCCTGTCAGTTGAGCTATTTGTAGGATTTGACTGTGCAGCCGTGGCCATACCGCCCCAGGATGCCGCAGCCAAAAAAAAGCAGATTAATAGCAGCAACAAGTATTGTCTCATGCATGTTATCTGGGTTTTGTCTATATGATTTTTGTGATAGTAATCTTATTTATTCTGCTTTTCTGCCACCAGATCTTCGAATTCGCGAGTGCGGTCAATGCTCTCCAGCTCGCGCTTCTCGATGAGAGCGGTATCTTCGATGCACTCCAGCTTGGTCTCACCGTCGACGATTACCACCGATTTGGTCCTGGCGACCGCGGAAAGGCTGCTCATGAGCCTGGCCCTTTTGAGCATACTCTGAGAGAATTTGCTGACACAGGTCAGCACCACCAGCTCCTCAGTGCTGGTAATGGCATTGAAAGGAGCCTGAGCGGTGGGAACTACCTCAAAACCTATCTCCAGGAGCAAACGCAGGATATTGTCCGTCACCGGACCCTTGGTAACCTCATCATTTGCGGGAAGGAAGGGGTTTACTGGCTGAATCAGCTCCTGCTCGAAGATCTCCTCCAGCTTGATGGCCACATCTACCGTCGTGTCCATGTCCTCTACCTCATACTTGCTTATGGTGCGGCGAGAGACTCCAAGCTCGGAAGCCAGCGCTCCCAGCGAGATGCCGCGCTCTAGCCTTAGCTCCCTCATCCTGGTTCCGTCGATGCGCACATAAAGCCCGCCGTGCGCGGCGTAAACCAGAGGCAGAGTATCGCTCAAGAGACAGTCCGCCAGGGTATCGAGACTGAGTGTGGGAATGCCATAGCGAAAATAAACCGCGCCCCTTTCCAGGTACTGATCTCGGGTCTTCTCGCCTACCAGTATGGGGCTGGCAAAAAGGTGCTTGGCCAGCAGGCGCACCTCCGTGGCCGTCTGCTCATTCAGGCCATCGATATTTGAGAGGATCTTGAGGAGCAGGAAGAGGTTTCCCTTTCGGGCGGCTAGATCAAAGCTCCTGGGACGGAGATAGCAGCGATCCGATGTGGTGAATCCGCCCTGCATCAGAACCTCCTCCACGCGCTCGGCGAGAAGTTCTTTATCCATCATTATATATCTCGGTTTGACCGCTATTTAAGGCTGACTATGTTCATTGGAATTGATGATACTGATTCTGAACGGGGGCTATGCACCACCTACCTGGCAGCAGTGCTCATGGAGAGGCTCTCGCCACTGGGCGAGCTGGTGGGCTATCCCAAACTCATCCGCCTAAATCCCTGCGCCCGATACAAAACGCGCGGCAATGCCGCCATCGCCCTGGAGCTGAAAAGCGACCGCATTGAGGATATCAGGGAAATTGCCCTGCAGACTGTGCTGGAACTATCGGACTTTTCCGGATCGAACACCAATCCCGGCCTGGTGATTGCGTCCCGAAAAACGCCCTCGATGGCAGCCTTTTACCAGCGCGCCGTTACTCGCATCCTGGAGATCGAGGACGCCAGAAAGCTGCTTGATCAGGAAGGGATCTGGCATCGCGGCTTCAAGAAGGGTCGGGGCCTGATTGGAGCACTGGCTGCCATAGGAGCCGTGCTCCCGGATTACACTTATGAGCTGATCGCCTACCGTGAGCGGGATCGCTGGGGCACGCCACGCTCTATCGATGAGGCCACCGTCTGGAGAGCGGACGGCCTGACCTATCCGCGAACATGGGATACCGTGGATCATCACAATGGCCGCATGGTCTTTGCCCCTCATTCGGCAGACCCGGTATTGTTTGGCATCAGGGGCTCAGATCCCCAGGCGATCCTTGAAGCATTCCAGGCCATAAAATCCGAGCCCATCGAGCGAAAGGTCCTCTACCAGACCAACCAGGGGACAGACGCCCATATCCTGGAAGGAACTGTGGCGGATGTGCGGGCCTCTGAGAGCTACCGGCTGCGAGGCTTCGTGGCCGGACAGCCGCAGGCCATCGCCGGCGGTCATCTCTTCTTTCCGCTGCAAGACGGCACAGGCCGGGTCGTCTGCGCCGCCTTTGAGCCAACCAAGAACTTTCGCGCAATAGTTAAGCAGCTGATTATTGGAGATGAGATCGAGGTCTACGGCTCGGTGCAGGAAAGCACCCTGAACCTGGAAAAGATGCGTGTCCTCCATCTGGCGGACAAAACCGAGGCCTTTGCCCCGGTCTGCCCCCAGTGCAATAAAAGGATGAAGTCCGCAGGCAAGGGACAGGGCTACCGCTGCCGCAGCTGCAAGACCCATGCCGAGGGACTGGTGTGCAGGATTCAGAAACGGGAACTGGAAACCGGATACTACGAGGTTCCACCCTGCGCTCGACGCCATCTATCTAAACCGCTGGTGCGAATGAATGGAGAGAAAGTTCATTGCAGCAGATGACTTCGGAATAAAATTGCATCATATGATTGCAGCAAATAATTGCAGCAAATAATTGCAGCAAATGATTCCATGCAATTATAAAGACTGAAATTTCTGAAAAAAAAGACATGAAGGGCGGCCATCTGGCCCGCCCTTTTATCATAATATCTACTTCTTGAAAGCGCCTTCCAGGGGCGGTACAACCTGCTTTTTGCGGGAGAGGCACTTCTCCTTGTAGATGGAGTTATTGGCGAGCTTTCCGCCGAATGCCTTCTCAAATCCTGCAGCAGCAGCAGCATTTCCTACGAAGAGCAGATCGCTGGCTTCCTTCATGACATCGGTTAGCATGAGGACGACCATATCCAGCTTCTCGGCCTCTTTCATCTTGTTCATCTCTTCCAGGATGGCAGCTCTCTTGGGTGCCAGATCGGCCAGATCCATGACCTCAACCTGGCCCACGCCGGACTTGGTGCCTGAGAAGTCGAACTTCTTGAAGTCGCCCATGAGAATCTCCTTTGCGGATTTGGCAGACATGTTGCTCTTGGCCTTCAGAAGCTCCATGCCGAATGCCATCGGGTCAACCTTTGCGATCTTGGCCAGCTTCTCGACCGCTGCCTTGTCGCGAGGAGTGCAAGTCGGGGACTTGAAGAGCACGGTATCGGAGAGAATTGCGGCCATCATCAGGCCAGCCATCTCCCTGCTGATGGCGACTTTGTTCTGTTCGTAGAGGTTCGCGATAATGCCGCCGGTTGCGCCCACGGGCTCATTGAGGAAGAATATGGGCTTGCCGTTTGCCAGGCCGCCGATTTTGTGGTGGTCTACGACCTCCACGATGTTTTCAATGTTCAGCTTGTCCACGGCCTGAGCCATCTCATTGTGATCTACCAGGATGACCTTCTTATCGGTGGCGTCGGTGAGCTTCTCTGGATAGGCAACTTTGAAGTAATCCAGCAGGAACTTGGTCTCGCCGTTCAGATCTCCTGCGGCAGCAGGGACGGCTTCCTTCATTCCCAGGGCGTTCTTCAGATTGGCATAAGCTATTGCGGATGTTACGGAATCGGTATCTGGACTCTTGTGCCCAACTACGTAGATCTTGTCGGTCAAATCAAGCACCTCAGGATTGTTAGTGTACAACTTCAACTTAAAGCTTACTGGACAGAGGTGATTATTCTCAGGAAATTGTCAACTTGGACAGGGATAACCTTATGAATTCCGGCTGCATTGAGTTAATGTCCCTTTAGAGGGCTGGCATAAGCTGAGAATATGTTCTGCTGTGAATGTCGGTGCAAGAAGGGGACTACAGGCCGCGTTGATAGGTCCTTATGGTAGGATACTGACTATCTGTCTACCTATGACCATGAGACAACCCAAATGCGGTACAGACGCCCGCTACGAGGGTTACTGGGCTGACTGCGGATACCCATCGGATGACGCGCCAGAGTTAGTATCGGGCGACAATATTCTTTATCATCTTTCTTCGGGATGTCTCCCATCGATAATTTAATCATTCTGAAGGGCCAAGACCAGCCTTGTGAAAGGCCAGCTCATCACCCTGGAGGGCATAGATGGCTCTGGAAAGGGCACCGTCGCGCAATATATTGCCTCAAGGCTAAGAGAGACGATGCCCGAGAGGAAGCTCGTGCTCACCGCCGAGCCTACAACCGGTCAGGCTGGCCGGATGCTGAGGGAAGAACTGGCCAGACCCGGAGGGGAGGATGGCGAGCCGTCAACGGCAATGCGCATGCAGGAGCTTTTTCTCTTTATGGCCGATCACGCTTACCATCTCTCTGAGACCGTCATTCCCGCCCTGAATTCAGGGGCAATAGTCCTCTCTGACAGATATGCCGACTCCACCGCAGCTTACCAGGGAGTGACACTGAGAGGAATAGTGCCGGACCCGGTCTGCTGGATTCAGAACATCAGCCGTCCCTGGAATGTGCTTCCTGATATGACAATACTCCTGGTCCTGGACCCGCTGGCGGCTCTGAAAAGATTGCGATCCCGTCCGGGAAGAGATAAGTTCGAGAGGCAGGAATTCCTGCAACATGTGGATGGAAACTTCCGGCGAATGGCCGCCCTTGAACCGGAACGTTTTGTGCAGATAGATGCCGCACAGGACGCGGAGAAGGTTGGAAATGCGGCAATGGACGCGATCCTGAGGCTTTTAGAAAGATGCTAACTTTGCGGAGTTTGCAGAGGTTCTTACCCAAGGGCCAGTTCTATCAACTCTTTGGCCCACCCCAGCTTTCTCTTCTTGCGCAGCGTAACGCTCTCATCATCAAAGTCAAAGCCCAAGAGCTCTATGCTTGCCGCACCCAACTCTCTGGCCAGGAATACGGATCGATCGCCATCTGTAAACCCACCGAAGTTATGCAATCCCGATGGAGGCCGGCACTGCACTGTGCCTATGACTCTCTTTAGCTCCGGAACATATCTTTTAAGGGCATCGAGGTTATCGCCGTGCGCATGGACCACTATGATAGAGCCCATTAGATTGGCCTTCAATATGGCAGGAAATGGCCCATCCAGGTCGCTGACCACAATATCCGGCACGATATTATGCTCTAAAAGAACTGCGGTGGCACCATCCGCCGCTATAAAGACGGCGTCTTTATCTTGCAGCTCTTCAAGCTCTCGATCCAGCTTTGGAGCATTGCCGCATATAATTGCCCTGCGCCCGAGTACTTTGGACCTCGCCGCCAGCAGCACTGGCTCTCGTCCAAGCAGAATCAAGGCTAAAAGCTCTGCCGCGTCTTCATCTCTTTCCCTTGAAAAACCGAAGTCTTCCAAGATGGATTGATAAATTGGCTGCCAGGCAGTAAATTGCATGCAAAAGACTATTGCAGCACTATCTTAAAACCTTTTTTTCAGAAAAATGAAAAGAGAAAGGAAGATCCTCTCTCCTAGTTATAGACTCGCGGAAACTCAGCGGTGGTAGGTGCCTTGAAGCATGTGCAGTCAAAGACGCCCTTCGCACCCTTGAGTCCCAGGTCTCCCCTATAGGTTACGGGCAGAGTGAGGTATCCACCGAAGCAGCAGGGCAGCCAATCTTCCGACTTCTGAATCAGATGGTAGGGCACTTCGAGAGTCATGTTCTTCTCGATGTGATAGGTTCCCCAGTAATCCTCATCGATCTCGATAGATGGATTTCTCCAGGCGTTCTTAATATTCATACCCAATTGGTCCCAAGTACCTGGATTAGTCAGATCCTGCTGATTGATTGTGGAAGCATTCAGGTAATTCTCATTAGCCTGCAGTACACCGATATGGGCCTTGCCATCTGTTACATCCTCTACGATCTTCATCTGAGTGTAGCCAACGGATTCAAACTCTGGATCCCATGTCACATTCTTCTTGTCCTTGGCAACGATCTCCAGCTCCTTATCCAGGCCATGAGCGTACTCAACCTCATGGTGCATGCTGGTTCCGGCCAGATAGTTCTTCACCCAGGTTTTCTCCTTGAGCAGAGAGCTGTAATCCAGCGGATTTGCTGCATAGTATCCATTGCCGACTGCGATCTTCATTGGCGCATAGACCATGGCTACATCCTCTTTGAACTGGATGCAGTCCTGTGCGAAGTCATTGTAGTCGGAGTATGTATTATGCGTCGAGCGAATCAGGTTCTGATAGGTCAAAGTGGCCTCGCTGTTCAATGAGCCGGAGCCGTGAGCGTAATTCTTGACCGCGACGTTTCCTGCCTTAGCATACAGGTAGGTGACGTAATAGCCATTTCCCTGCACGCTTTGCTCGAAGTCAAAAGTCCTATTGCTCTCCTGATATCCATTGGGATAATAATATTTGCTGTCCACATAAGCGGGCCACGCTACAGATTTTGCCGGCGGCCAAGCAGCAGCAGAACATCCTATAAGAGCTACTAAAACCATTACTACTAGTATAGCCTTCTTCAGATCAATCCCTCCATCTAAAGCGAATGACACTATTCTTTAAATTATCCTGCTTTCCGTAAGTCAACGCACCTATT
>JAQVZT010000191.1 GCA_028708055.1 Methanothrix sp. | reverse complement strand
GACGAAAGGTAGCAACAGTGCTATCCGATTGCGGAACCACCCCAACTATCCTGGACATGCGTGATCTCTCTGATACCGGCTTTCCGCATATCATTGGAGATGCTACCGCAGAGGGCGACCTCCTGCAGGCAGGAATCAAGGAAGCAGTGGGTGTCTTGATCATGCTCAACCAGGACACAGATGCCATTTATGCCACACTTCTAGCAAAGAACCTCAATCCTCAGGCGTTTGTAGTTGTAAGAGCCAATAGCCTGCGATCTGCTGAGAACATCTATCGTGCCGGGGCCGATTATGTGGCATCGCTGCCAATCGCCGCGAGTCACATGCTCGCCAGGATAGTTCAGGGAGACGAAGAAAAGCTGGACCTGCTCTACGAGGATCTGGAACTGAAGATATTCCAGGTGAGAAAGAGATCTGAAATGGCAGGAAGAAATCTGGCGGAGCTAGATTTGACGGAGAGGTTCGGTTGCCGGGTTGTGGCTATGGAGCGGATGGGCCAGGCGACGGCAGTTCCCAATAAAGAGAGCATAATAGAATGCGGCGATATTCTAGCATTGATAGGAACTCCGAAGGGCATCGAGTCCTTCAGCCGCAGATACGACCGGATAAATAGATTCGAAACTATAATGAATGAATTAAGATAAGATTACAATATATCATAATAACTAATATACTCCGAATTGTCCCGATATATTCCAATATGACCCAATGTGTCCTGAATTATCCCGGTATATACCAAGATCATCAAACAAATCCGTAACCGCAAGGCTGCTCCCGGAGCCCTTTCATCTCTGCAGGAAATTCTGGGGAAAAATGCTTATATTTTTTGATCGCAAATGAATGACTATGCCCACGATTTTCCATCTGTTGATTGCCTTTTTCCTGATCGTCTCCATTGCCCTGTCAGAGGATTCGGTCATCACCGTCGGGCCGAAAGGCTGCGACTTCTACAGGATCGAAGCTGCCCTTGATTCAGCAGCTCCGGGAGACACCATCGAAGTGCATAGCGGAGAGTACTATGTCAATCTGAATATAACAACTCCCCTTTTGACTCTTCAGGGCAAGGACACAGGAGAAGGCAGGCCGGTTCTGCGAGCCGGAAGCTCCACGGCAGATATCGAGAATCGGGGCATTGGCGTTACCGAGATGACAGTGAAAACAGGAGGCACAGCCATAGCCATCCGGGAATTTGGCTGCAAGGTTGACGGCTTTGATATAACGGATGTCATCAGGCCGGTTCCCTACGGTTCTGGCGAGCATAATGATCTCATTGGAGACGCCGCCATCAGAGTCTACTCAGACGGAAATACCATATCAAACAACAATTTTTATGGAAATGAGTTGACTGGGATCGGGCTATGGAATTGCAGCAATAACAAAATCATCAATAACACCATAAAAGATATCCCCTTCGGCTATGCGATTGAACTCTACAACTCAAACCAAACCACGATCGATGGCAATCAGATCCTCCATAACGATTGGGGAATCGAGATGCAGAGAAGCGATGCCAATATAGTTGAAAACAATGAGATAAGGGACAGCATCAACGATGCCATAAGGGCCATGAAATGCAATTACTCAATAATTTCCGCCAACATCATCACCGGCAGCGGATGGGAGAGCGAGTATGAGGGCAACGGAAAAGGCATATCTTTGCTCGGGTCCGTGAGTGTAATCAACAATAACCTCATTGAGCAGAACCGAAATGATGGTATCCACATCGAGAGCATCTTCTGGGACGACCTAACTGCGGATAACTCCTATGATAATTTCATCCACAAAAACAGAATCCGGCACAATGGCAAAGACGGAATTTCGCTGATAAGAAGCTGGGACAACCAGCTCTGGGACAACAACGTCACATCAAATCACGGCAGCGGCATAGCTCTAACCCTCAGCAACAACAATACTTTGGAGAAAAGCAACATCAGGGAATGCCTGCGGGGCATTTTCCTCTACCAGTCTAATTACACAAAGATTGCCAATTCCACCATTACGGATGAAGCAAAAGCCGGAATCGTTCTTGATCAATACAGCACTGGAAACAGCCTTCACTTCAATCTGATTTCCAACTGCACCGAAGGAATTAATATCTCAGCGGGCTCTTCCGGTAACGCAATATCTGCAAACAATCTCTCAATGAATGCTCAGCCAGCCTGGGACTATTCCGGAAACTCCTGGGACAGGGACGGCAGGGGCAACTTCTACGGCCAAAGAGATTGCGACGATCGGAACGGAGACGGCATCTGTGACCTGCCGTATCTTATTGCCGGTGGCTCCAGCCTCGACCGCTTCCCTCTGGCCAATTGGGCAAGAGTTGAGGGATGAGCTTTAAGATGAATCAAGACATGAATAACGGGATAGGAGAAAGAATCCAAAGCAAATGGCCCAGCAAGTTCTACGACCAGGAACGCTACGTCTTCCAGAGCATCAGGCCTGGAGACCGCATATTCGTAGGCACTGGATGCGGCGAGCCCCAATACCTGGTAAGCTCTCTGCTCAAATTCGCTCAAAGCCAGCCCAAGTCCTTCATGGATGCAGAGCTGATGAACATAGTCACCCTGGGAGTTGCCGCCTATACTGACGAAAAATTCAAAGAAAACTTCCGGCTCAACTCATTTTTTATCGGAGACAGCACCCGAAAGGCAGTAAACCAGGGCAACGCGGATTATACCCCGGTCTTCCTCTCCCAGCTTCCTGGGCTCATTTTATCGGAGAGAATTCCCATCGACGTGGCACTCATCCAGACCACTCACCCAGACGAAGACGGCAATATGAACCTGGGAGTGAGCGTGGACATCGTCCGGGCAGCCATCGATAAAGCAAGGATTGTGATTGCTCAGCCAAATTCATTTATGCCTGCCGTGGATGGAGACGGCTGGATCGATATGGATGATGTCGACTACATCATTCCCAGAGATGAGCCCCTGCTGGAGTACATCGAAGATGCTCCGGGCGATATTGCCCAGAATATCGGAAGATATGTGGCAGCTATTGTGGAGGATGGCTCCACCATTCAGGTGGGATATGGCAGCATTCCCAATGCAGTCGTAAGCAGCCTGCAAGGGAAAAGGAATCTGGGAGTGCATACGGAGCTTCTCAACGACGGAATTGCCTCTCTGATTGAAAAAGGAGTGGTGGACAACAGCCAAAAAGGCATCAATCCCGGCAAGAGCATCGCTACCTTCTGCATGGGCCGGAGGGGAACCTTTGATTTTCTGAGAGACAATAGCCGCATAGAGTTTCGAACCATCGACTACACCAATAACCCCTTAATCATTTCCCAGAACAGAAGAATGACGGCGATCAACAGCGCTCTTGAGGTGGATCTGACCGGGCAGGTTTCAGCAGAATCTCTGGGCCACACATTTTACAGCGGTGTAGGCGGCCAGGCTGATTTTATGCGTGGCGCAGCTCTGGCACCCGGAGGAAAGTCCATTGTCGCCCTGCCATCGACGGCACGAAAAATTGGGAATAATCCATCAGCCAGAGGGCCGGTCATCTCCAGGATAGTTCCATTTCTCAGCGAAGGAGCAGCAGTCACCTTAACAAGGGGCGACGTTCATTATGTGGTAACCGAATACGGTATAGCCTATCTGCACGGCAAGAGTATCCGTGAGAGGGCGATGGATCTGATAACCATCGCCCATCCAGATTTCCGGATGTGGCTAATTGAGGAGGCGAGAAGGCTGCACCTCATCTATCAGGACCAGGAATTCATTCCCGGAATAAAGGGTGAGTATCCTGCCGATCTGGAGATAATAAAGACCACCAGCAAAGGCCTGAAGCTTCTCTTGAGGCCGGTCAAGATCAGCGACGAGCCGATGCTGAAGGATTTCTTTTACTCGCTCTCAGACGAGAGCATGTACCAGAGATTCATCTCTGCCAGAAGGGACATCCCCCATGAGCTGTTACAGAAGTTTGTGGTCGTGGACTACTTCCATAAGATGATACTGGTCGCCGTAATGCAGGACAAAGGAAAAGATATAATCTGCGGACTGGGGCAGTATGGTCTGAACAGCGATTCTTACACAGCTGATGTAGCCCTGGTGGTGAGGGATGATTGCCAGAATAGAGGCATAGCTGGCGAACTGCTCAGCTATCTGACCTACCTTGCCAAAAGGCAGGGTATCCTTGGTTTTACCGCCGAGGTTCTTGCCGGCAACGATCCTGTATTTCGCCTCTTCAAGAGGATGGGTTTCATTGTGAGCAAGAAGAACGCCGAAGGGGTTTTTGAAATGCTGGCAATGTTCAAGTGACAGCTATTTAGAAAAAGCAAAATTCCGCCAAAAAAAGATTTAGATGAAGGCGTAGGTCGCCGCCTCATCCAGCTGCTCCTCGATGCGAAGGAGTTGGTTATATTTTGCCGTCCTCTCAGAGCGAGCCGGCGCTCCCGTCTTGAGCATCTCGCAGCCTAAAGCCACAGCCACATCAGCAAGAGCCGAGTCTTCAGTCTCTGCGGAACGATGAGAGGCCATGACCTTCCAGCCGGCGCGGAATGACATGCGTGCGGCATCAAATGCCTCAGAGACGGACCCAATCTGGTTGAGCTTGAGGAGAAGAGCATTTCCGGCGCGCATCTTGATGCCCTTTTCCAGGCGGGAGATGTTGGTGACATAGAGATCGTCGCCGATAATTATGGTGCCGGGAAGCTTTGAGGCAAGCTTGGAAAAGTCATCGTAGGCTTCCTCTTCGAATGGGTCCTCCAGGGATACAATGGGATAGGTCTTCACCAGATCGACGTAATAATCAATCAGCTCTCCAGGGGTGAGCCGGTTGCCGTCAACCGAATAGCCGCCTTCCATGTAGAAGCTTGATGCAGCCGAATCCAGGCCGATCTTTATCTCATCGCCATAGCCGCTGACATCAAGGGCACTCATGATGGAATCAAGAGCATCCCGGGTCTTGACCAGGGGTGGAGCATAGCCGCCTTCGTAGCCAACGTTCGTTGCGCCCACACCGTACTTTCCCTTAAGGATCTTGCCCAATGCATGATAAGTCTCTACCGCCATGCGCAGGCCTTCGCTGAACTTTCTGGCACCGGTCGGCAGAATCATGAACTCCTGAATTGATAGGTCATTTCCGGCATGCTGGCCGCCGTTCAGGACATTGAAGGAAGGAATGGGAAGGCGAGAGGTATTGACTCCTCCCAGGTATTTGTAGAGGGGCATTTCTGCGGAGGAGGCTGCCGCCTTGGCAACAGCTATCGAAACGCCCAGAATGGCATTGGCCCCCAGATTTGACTTATTGGGCGTGCCATCAAGCTCAATCATCAGATCATCGATCTCCCTTTGAGCAGAAGCATTCATGCCCAGAAGCTCTGGAGCTATAACCTCATTGACATTCTTTACGGCCTTGAGGACGCCCTTGCCGCCGTATCTGTCTCCCCCATCGCGAAGCTCTAAAGCCTCATGAGTACCGGTAGATGCCCCGGAGGGCACTGCCGCGCGGCCAAACCCGCAGCAAGTGTAGACATCAACCTCAATCGTCGGGTTTCCTCGTGAGTCAAGGATCTCACGAGCATGAATGCTCTCAATCTGAAATGACATGCTATACCACGGCA
>JAQVZT010000190.1 GCA_028708055.1 Methanothrix sp. | reverse complement strand
CGTTTCTTGATCCGCCAACGCTGATAGCGCTTCCGACCTTATCCTTGAGACGGAGCCCCTGTCTGCGCAGCGGGATGGTCCTGTCGAAGACCGCCTTGAGCTGAGCAGTAATGCTTCCAAAGTAGACCGGGGTGGCGATGATTATCCCGTCTGCTCTTTGTAGCGATGAGAGGATTTCCTCCATATCGTCCTCCTTAGGACAGGATCTTCCTTTGCTGCAATCCCCGCAGTCCGTGCAGAAATCGACATTTATCTCTGAAACGAGATGCTGCTCTGTCTCAAAGCCTCTCTCTTTGGCCACTGAAAGGGCTTCCTTTAAGAGGAACTCTGAGTTTCCGGCTTTTCTAGGACTGCCGCATATGCCAACTACTATCATCCTTTGCCACCTCCTCTAATGGACCATGCAAGAGATGATGTTCTTTTCTGTTTTATAGATCTACCTGTCACAATTGACACACTTCAGCCTACCACATGTTTTTATGCCTTGAGTTCGACCTCTGGATTGATTGCGTTGGCTACACAGCCGAATTATGCGGATCGAAATACTATGCGGATTGAAATATTCGGATGAAATATGATGCAGATTGAAAAGATAAGCAAGCATGGGATCTTTCCCGCTTTGGCAGTCGTTATCTTTATGATGCTTTGCCTGCCAGGAACGGCAGTTGATTGGCAATATGTAGATAAATACAGCCCGGCTCCATCGAGCGATTTAAACTCTTTGCCGTCCGATCCATCAGCATCCGCCGTCAATTCATCGCTTCCCGTCGAAAGAACAACTGCGATCGGCGGAGGCATATGGAGCTGGGGAAGCACTCCGAGGGGATTTTCCGTAAGCAATGGAACGCTCAAATATCCGGATGACTATTATACATCTCATTTCAACCTGGGATATGGCAAAATCGAATCTCCTTACGGGAAGAATAAGCTTGAAAACCTGAGCCAGTACTCCACAGGGTTTGTAACGGGATTCATTACCAATTACCCTGGATATAACATTTACAGCCTTCTTTCCGACAGCAAATCCAGTTATGACCCCTGGAACAACTATCCTGGATATGATCCGAATTACCCGTATGGATATCCAAGCTCCTGAGGGCCAGCCGACCAGCATACTTTCTAATCAGGCGCCTCTATTCGCCAGCCAGGCGGGCAATAAGTTAATATCCGATACGCTAATTTTATTATGGGATTGAAGATGAATCTGGAGATCACATCGCTCCTGGACCAGGATGTCTATACCCAGAAAGGCATCTTTGTGGGCAGGGTGGAAGACGCCGTTCTAGACCCTGATAACAGCGTGGTTAGCGGCCTGGCTCTGGGAGATGTCAACCGGGAGCTATTTGATCAGAAGGGCAAAGGGATCGTAATACCCTACCGCTGGGTTATTGCTGTAGGCGATATTGTCATCATACGGCACTTGACCAGAAATGCAAAGGATCAGCGCAAAGTCGACTAGCTGGGAGATCTACTCCGGCCTGAGTGCCCGCGCGCCGCTGGTGGTAAGAGCCGACGGGAGGGGTTTTAAAAAAGTGCTTGAAGATAGCACGAAACCCTACGACATAGATTTTGCCCGATCGATGGTCTCCTCTGCAGAGAGGTTTCTTCTCGATTTTGGGCCATCTGCCATTCTGGCATTTACCTTCTCAGATGAGATTAGCCTGGTTTTCCTTGATCTTCCGTTCGCCGGTAGAGTGGAAAAGATAGATTCTCTTGTAGCAGGTTTTCTCTCTGCGGCACTATCCTTGGAGCTTAACAGGCTCGTTTCCATGGATTGCCGCACGATCCCTCTCTGTCCGGAGGAGATAATTAGCTACCTCGCGGAGAGGCAGGATGAAACCTGGAGAAATCATGTCTTTTCATATGGATTTCATATGCTGCGGGAAGAAGGTCTGAATGAGGCTCAGGCTATGGAGAAGCTACGAGGGTTGAGGGAGAAAGAGATTCATGAGCTCGTCTTCCGTAAGGGCATAAATCTGGCAAGGACCCCTGCCTGGCAGAGGCGGGGCGTGATAGTCTGCCGCAAAGAAGGAAAAGTGGCAGCGGATTGGGATGTTCCGCTCTTTTCCGCAAAAGAGGGAATGGCGTTTTTGCGGGAGATAATTGGCTGACCTGCGAGCGGAAAATGAGGCGGCTTCAGTTGGATGATTGACGCTGGGCGATGATGCCGGACCATTGATGCTTGACGATGGTGCTTGATTCAGGAATCCATCATTTATCGCTTTGAGATAGAATGGTGAAGTACTTCTTGATTATCTCTTTATTCTCAGGCGGAAGGCTTTCAATATAGAGTTCAGAGGGAACTGCGGTGGCGTCTCCTGCCTGTGACTGCGAGAAGACTCGTTCCACTGGCTCTGTATTTCTGGCCAGAGATCCGGCTCCGATTCCCGGATAAAGAACAATTTCCATTTTATTCTCATTTAGAACGGCGAGGGAGGGATTTCCGAAAAGGTTTCCTGTGAGGTTTATCTCCTGGCCGGAGTTTTGCGCGGAATCTTCATTTTCAAATGCAGAGAGGGCTTTCTCCCTCAAATCGGCAAGGGACTGAAAATCGGAGGGATTTACTATCTCACTCTGCGCCAGGAGAACGGCAGCGCCGGATATGATCACAATGGCGAGCGCTCTGCTGCTTATTTTTCGCGAATTGAGGATATCTGAAGGCTTGAGCTTGCTCAGGCTCTCTTTGATCTCTCCGGCAAGCTCTTGCATGGGCAGAGAATCAACATCGCGATTGTCATAAGCGGTGCGGGCTTTCTCAGATAGTCCGGTTCCCAGAAGCACAAATAAGTCCGCTTTTTTTCGCTTCTTGATGAAACTCGCTCCAACTAGGCCGATTACAATGCAGATGATCGCGGGAAGCTCTGCGAGCAGGAATACATCCTGGTAATAAAAACTCATAAAACCGGGAAGGCCGATGATCTCTGTCAGAGCATATGCTGCTATGGATATTATCGCAGCGTTGAGCGCCCAAATAGTCTTTTCGTAGCGCAGGTACGCCGTTGTCAGCCTGCTAAGGGGCTGGAGAAATTCATAGGGACCTTTCACAATATTTATTCCGATGGGCCAAATAAATAGTTTTTGCAGGAAACGCTGAAAAGAGTTTATATTACCTGATCAATGGAACCTCAATGGCTGGCATCGATGGATTGAGAGAACGGTTATTGCTTGCTCTGTTAGCAATCGCTCTGCTGCCTATGATAATGTTGGGCATCATTTCAGTAGTGGAGATGAATCACGCGGCAGCAGATGTTCAAAGCAATATCACTAGCCTCAGTAAGTCCTTAAACCGTTCTGCATTGGAGGTCGGCCAGGGCGGCGCTGATCAGGAACAGCTGGCAATCGCAAAGTCCCGCCAGTATGATGAGTTCTTTGGGCGCATTGCTTCCGAAAATGAGCTGATAGCCAGCTATTTGGCTGCCGGATCCACAAATGAGAGTTGCATTCCCGAAGGAATATGGGTTGCCCCGATAGACGCCAATCGTACGACTTCCGATATCAGAGATGCCACCATAAGATCGCTATGCGCTCCCGCGAAGATAATGCAGGCGCTTCACAAGAGCCGGTCGCCACAGTATCTTTCTTACATCGGAACCGAGGATGGAGTGCTGGCAGTATGGCCCTACAGCAATAAGACTCTCAGCAATACCGCGCTTTTTGGATACAAAGATATGCCTTTTTATGCTCAGGCCAAACAAAAGAAGAAGACCATCTGGACCGGGCCATATCTGAATAGCAAGGGAGATTATGCAATTACCGTTACAACTCCATTCTATCGAAAAAATAAGTTTGCAGGCATTGCGGGAATGGATGTCTCATTATATCCTATCTACAGCGATCTATCATCTTTGAATGGCAGAGGCTATCCTTTCATTATAAATTCATCCGGACAGATAATATATCGATCAAATGATAAACCCGAGAATGATTTAAAAGATCTTTTCATAACAGATAATTTATTCGAATCCAATAATCCCGAGGTCAAGGCTCTAGGCAGAAATATGATAAAGGAGAGTTCCGGCTCCAGCGTGATAGGATTCGAGGATGGGGACGGCTATGTGGCCTTTTCGCGCATAGCCACACTGGGCTGGACCGTGTGCATAGCCTATCCAGCTGAAGAGATGAGCTTGCCTGCTCGATTCATAGATTCTGGAGTAAAAAATGTAGCTATGAGCGCAACAGCTGGCCTTTATGATGCGTCGCGGAAGGTTTGGCAGTACGCGCTGAGCATCTTTGTTCTCACGGTGTTTACTGCGCTCGGCGCGGGATGGTGGATGAACAGGAGAATCGATGGCCAGATAGAATCGCTCTGTAATGCAGCGGCGAAGATCTCTCAGGGCGAGTTTGATGTCAAAGTTGAGACTTCAGGAGAGCTGGCTTCACTGGCAGTATCCTTCAACAAGATGGCCGGGAGCCTGAGGGAATATGCGGGAAGGCAAGAAGCTGAAACGGTTTTACATAGGGCCTCTGATGATAAGACGATAAGGTTGAGGGATATAAAGCAAAATCTGGCCAGCGCGAATGTGCCCCTGGAAGAGGAATATGAAATCAGGATTCTCTACTGGCCGTCTGAGACGGATGGTTTTGACTTATATGATATCGCCCGAGCTGATGATAAGATCGCCTTCTTAATATCGGAGGTTGGTGGGGATGGGGTTCGGGCAGCAATGCTTGCCGTCATGTCTCTAACGCTGATTCGCTCCTCGCCTGTTAGGCTGGACCCGGTAAAAGCTATCGTTGACTTGAATTCGCAGATAAATCAATATGGTCATGGAACAAATCTCGCATGCTTTTATGCGCTGCTTGATTCCGCGAATCATACCATTGAGTATGTAAATGCTGGATTTAATCCGCCATTCATTGTCGATCCCGGAGGAATGGTGGACACCTTGGGCGGTGGCGGCATAGCCCTGGGTATGCTCAATAGAATGGATCTCGAGAAGACTCTGATACCCATTCAGCCGGGTGATGTTATGGTAATGTATTCAAATGGCGTCGTTGAGCTGGAAAACAGCTCCGGAGAGCAGTTCGGAATAGAGAGGCTAATTGATCTGGTAATAACCAATAGACATCGCTCCGCATCAGAGATCATGATGATTGCAGAGAAGAGCCTTCAGGATTATTCTGCTTCAGAGATTTCGCCATCGGACGTAACCCTGGTAATAACAAAGCGAAGCTGATATTTTAATATTTATCTCTTTTTCCAGCAAATCCTCATGAGTGGTCGGAGCATTCTTTCCTCCATTTTTTTCGCCGCCCTTTTTCTCCGTCATCTATAAATACGGGTCTCCCCTTTGAGAAGAGGCCGATGCGATGGGCTCGGAGGGTTAAGCTTTTGCACCCAGATCCCGAACAGGTGATCAGACGCGAAGGCGCAATCCTTAAGTACGAGCATCGATCACATGGGCTGCCGAAAAGGGCTCGAATTTTCGCGTCTCCTTCGCGACATAAGCTGATGTCGCGCTCCAGGAGGTCCGGAAGTTATAAATACGATGAGCACTTTTAGAGTTGGTCCAAAATCTGACGCGATAGGGTTCTGCTGGGCAGAAACCTATAAATAGTAGTAATGCGTACAGTGTTGG
>JAQVZT010000189.1 GCA_028708055.1 Methanothrix sp. | reverse complement strand
TTTGTGCCTGGGGGAGAGGCCATTGACTGGGCTGCCGTGGACAGGGGCCTGGACTGGCTGGAAAAATACGCAGTCTGCGCCGGATGCAGCAACGGTGGCGGCCCGCCCGACTGCACCATCAGGATATGCGCAGGGGAGAAGGGGATTGATCTTTGCAGCTCCTGCCCGGACCTGGACGGCTGCACCAGGTTCGAATGGCTGCAGGAGCATGGATCGCAGCTCAAAGAGAGGCTTGTGGAGAGCCGCGGCTTATCCCGAGCAGAGTATATTAAAAAGATGAGCAAGGAGATGCCCTGGCAGGGTTGAGGGCATTTCCTGAGTGATTCATTCCATTGCCTTTTCTAATCTTTTTAAATAGGACCGAATTCTTCCTACCGGTTGCGTCCGGAATAGACTGAAGCGACAAAGATCAAGAGCCCCCCCGTCGCCAGCAGACCGATAAAGAGCGGTGCATACGGATATCGTCCTTCAGAAGCCGGCAGGTCTGCCCGGTCGGTTGATTGGGACGACGCCAGATTTTCTTCGGGCGCAGGTGTTTCTTTTTCTTTCGGAGTGGTGATATTCTGAGGAATGCTGGACCCCCCAACCACCACCGTATCGAGCGGGACCTGCACCTCTCTGTACTCCCCCTGCTTGGCATATTCATATCTGATATTCTCGTCCACCCGCTCCTTGCTAATGAAATGGATGCCGTCTCTTGTGTATGCCGTCTTGGTTTGCGGATCAGTACCAGCCGCTGCCGCTACGGCGAAAAGAATCATCAGGCCGATAAAAAGAGCGACAAATGCCTCGATCTTATAATTCTTGCGAACCACCCTTATCTCCCCATTGCGCTATTTGCCTGCAAGGATATAATTTCTCCGCCGGAGATAAGCCTGAGAGATAGTAGTCAGAGAGATAGATAGGCCGGATAGATGGTCGATGATAACTGAAAAATAAAGAAATTGGCAGGGCCGCGTTCCCGGGCCCATTCCGAAATAAACTGCACTGGTCAAATGTACTGCTGCACCAGCCCATCGGGCTCGCTGACCTGGTTTCTCTCTTTATGCAGTATCTTTACCGCTGCGCCCTCAAAGTCACTCTGGTATATTATCGTCCGCTCCTCACGAATGGCGTACATGCCAGCTTCGGTTGATAGCGATTTCATATCCGCGCCGCTTGCCCCCTCCGCCATGTCCGAGATCAGCTTGAGGTTGACATCTTCATCCAGGTTCATCCCTGAGGTGTGAATTTTCAGAATCGACTCGCGCGCATCTTTATTGGGCAGCGGAATCTCAATTATGCGGTCGAACCGGCCAGGTCGCAGCAGGGCCGGATCAAGCATATCCAGACGATTGGTGGCAGCGATGAGCTTGACCTCTCCTCGCGCATCAAAACCATCCATCTCTGCCAGGATCTGCATGAGCGTCCTCTGAACTTCGCGGTCTCCGCTGGTAGCCCCATCCATTCGCCGGGCACCGATGGCATCCATCTCATCAATGAATATGATGGCTGGAGACTTGCTCTTGGCCAGCTCGAAGAGCTCACGCACCAGGCGCGCGCCCTCTCCAATGTACTTCTGCACAAACTCTGAGCCAACCACACGAAGGAATGTGGCATCAGTGCTCTGGGCCACCGCCTTGGCCAGGATGGTCTTGCCGGTTCCTGGCGGCCCGTGCAGCAAGACGCCCTTGGGCGGCTCAATGCCCACTGCCGCGAAGAGGTCCGGTCGCTTGAGCGGCAGCTCCACAATCTCCCTGATCTCGGAGATCTGTGTGTCCAAGCCGCCGATCTGCGAGAATTGCACATCCGGGGCCTCCTCTATCTCCATTCCGAAGACTGCCGGATCGCGTGGAGACGGCAGAACGCACATCACCGCAAAGGACTGCTGATTCAAGCCCACCTGCGCTCCGATCTTGATCTCCTCCTCGATAAATTGAGAAAGGTTGACCACGAACCTGGGACCGGTGCTGCTCTTGACGATGACCCGGTTCTCATCCAAGACATCTGCTATCGTGCCCACAACCATTGGACCTACGCGCAAACGCTCCAGCTCGCTTCTCAGCTTGCGGGCTTCCCGCTCGAACTTGAGCTTCTGGTTCTCTATCAGCCGCTTTTCGCCCTCTACGCGGTCCTTCTGCTCTCGCAGCGCCAGATTGCGCTCTTCAAGCTGGCGCATGCGGTCCAGGATGTAGCGCGAGAAATCCGCGCCGGCCTGTGACTCATTCATGCCTTCTCCACTATCCATAATTGAAAAGGTTATTAAACTCCGACCCCTATAAAGGTTTCCGAAATGACCGAGAAGCAATGCGAGATTTGCGGTGCCGAGATCTCGGGGACACCCCAAAAGATCGTGATCGACCGCTCAACAATGGAGGTATGTAAGAGTTGTGCGCGCTTTGGAAAACCGGAAGACAAATTCACTCTGGTTCCGAGGAAGATGGTTCCCGCGGAGAGGGCCTTTACGGTAAGCCGGCCCAAACCTCGCGACCACTTCAAGGACTTGACAGAGCTTGTCCCGGATTTCGGGCGCAAGATAAGAGAGGCGCGGGAGGGACTGGGCCTCTCACCAGAGGAATTAGGAGGGCGAATTAAGGAAAAAGCGGCTCTATTAAAGAAGATCGAGCGCGAGGAGATATCTCCGGATGATGCAATCAGGAAGAAGCTCGAAAAGGAGCTGAAGGTCAAACTTGCTGACGATACGAGCGAGGCTCGTGTCAAATCCAGCAGTTCTGGCCGGGGATTGACGCTCGGAGATATTGCCAGCATCAAACGGAAAAACGAAAAATGACTGCCAGCGCAGCCCGCTATGTAATTGGCGGCGGTGTGATCGTATATCCCACCGAGACCGTTTACGGCCTGGGCGCCAATGCTCTTGATGAGCAGGCAGTGATGAGAGTCTTTCAGATCAAGAAGAGGCCCCTCTCCAAGCCCATCTTCCTGGCAGTCTCCAGCTTTGACATGCTGATGAACGTTGCCGAGGTGAGCCGGGAGGATCTGGCCCTTCTAGAGCAGCTCCTGCCCGGTCCGGTCTCCATCCTGGTCAAAAGGAAGCCGGTAGTGCCGGATATCCTCACCGCCGGCTCGCCGGTTGTGGGCATCAGATACCCGGATCATGAGACTGCTCTGAGGATCATCGATCTGGCCGGACCCATCACCTCCACCAGCGCCAACCGCACCGGCTCACCGCCACCGACGAGCATAGCCTCCATCTCCCAGGATATCCGGGACCGAGTGGATGCGGTCGTGGACGGCGGAAAATGCAGGTACGCGCAGCCCTCAACTCTGCTGGACTTAGAAAAGCGAGAGATCATTCGACCGGGAGCCGGTCTTGAAAAGGTAATGAAGGCGATATCGTGAAAGCCAGGATCAGAGACTTCTTTAGAACCAGAGAAGGCTGGATCTTCGCAGTGGCCGACTACAACCACCCCCATGGCCTTCGCTCTATGCTTCGCTATATTCCCGATTCCGCAGGAGAGCGGCAGGCTGACGGAAAACGCTATCGTAAGATGGACTTTGATCCCGCCTATGAGTTTCTCAGGCGAGAGAGGCCGGACTGGGCCCAGGACCTGCATGTTGTCCCATTCTCGCATGTTGAGAAAATCTTCCGTCCGTCCGAGGGCCTCTTAACTGTGGCAAAACAAGATCTGCGGGTGGGAAAGATTGCCGGCCTGCTCGCAGAAGCGGGAGTGCCCTGGGAGCAGATGGGCATCACCGGATCCATGCTGCTGGGCCTGCACGGTCCAAGCTCGGATATCGATTTTGTGGTTTACGGCCCCACCTGGTGGAAGGCGAGGGATATCATAGCTTTTGCCAAGTCCAGGGGAATCATCGGCGATATCGACGAGCCCACCTGGAGGAAGATCTATGCCAAGCGAAAGCCGGAGATAAGCTTCGAGGATTTCATGCTTCATGAAAAGCGCAAAGGCAACAGGGGCATGATCCAGGGCACCTATTTCGACCTGCTCTTTACTCGCGAATGGGACCAGATCCAAACCCAGCTAAGAGGCAGGCCCGCAGGAGAAGGGCGTATTGAAGCCTGGGTAACAAACGCCGACTTTGCCTTTGATAGCCCCGCAATCTACCATCTGGATCACCCTGAGGTTAAGGAGATATTCTGCTATTCGCATACCTATGCCGGCCAGGCTCTGCCTGGGGAGACAATTGAGGCCAAAGGCGTGCTGGAGGAGACGGCCCGGGGCCTCAGGCTGGTAGTGGGAACTACACGCGAGGCCCGCGGTGAATGGATCAGATCATTAAGCTTGCTGGAAAGATAGAAGGATTTGTTGCAGATATTTGATTACATCTGATTATATTTGATTATATTTAAAGAGGTCTTTTGAATGTTGCAGGTTCGTCCCATTGATATCGAGATTGGTCAGCATAAAGTGATGCTCAACGTAATGGATGCCAGAGAGAGGGGCCTGAATCCCGGCGACCGTGTCCGGGTGAGGACAAAAGGCGCCGCTACCACGGCGATACTGGACACCACCCTGGAGATGGTCAAGGTTGGCGAAATAGGCATATTCACAGAGGCCATGAGGGATCTTAAGAATCCAGCAACTGTGGATGTTCTGCCTGCACCCAAGCCCGCTTCTCTCTGTTATATCAAGAACATAATGGACAAGAAGAAGATAACTGAGGAACAGATCCGCAGCATCGTCCAGGATATAGTTGATAATAACCTAAGCGAGATTGAGCTCGCCGCCTATGTTACTGCTTCCTATATCCATAACCTTGACAGCCAGGAGGTCGAGTGGCTCACCCGGTCGATGATCGATACTGGTGAGCGCATTCACTTCGATACTCACCCCGTCATGGACAAGCACAGCATCGGAGGCGTTCCCGGAAATAAGGTCTCCTTGCTGGTGGTGCCGATAGTTGCTGCCGCAGGCCTTCTTATTCCCAAGACCTCTTCCCGGGCCATTACCGGCGCCGGCGGAACCGCGGACCTCATGGAAGTGCTGGCTCCGGTGGAGTTTACCGCCGACGAGATCAAGGAGCTGACCGAAAGGGTTGGCGGGGTAATAGTCTGGGGAGGAGCCACCAACATTGCCCCGGCTGACGACAAGCTGATCAAAGCGGAGTATGCGCTCTCCATCGATCCCTACAGCCAGATGCTCGCGTCCATCATGGCCAAGAAAGGAGCAGTAGGCGCCGACGCCGTTGTGGTGGACATGCCAGTGGGTCCGGGCACCAAGCTGGCTACTCCAGACGAGGGCCGCACTCTGGCCAGAGATCTCATCGATCTCGGAACACGCCTGGGCATTCGGGTGGAATGTGCCATGACCTTCGGCGGATCGCCCGTGGGAAGGACCATCGGTCCGGCAGTGGAGGTGCGTGAGGCTCTGGGAATCCTGGAAAACAAGGAAGGACCTAACAGCCTGAAGGAAAAAAGCCTCTCACTGGCCGGCATTCTTCTGGAGATGGGCGGGGTCGCGGGGCGCGGCGATGGCTACAAGGCGGCGGAGGAGATTCTCACCAGCGGAAAAGCCCATAAGAAGCTCATGGAGATCATCGAAGCCCAGGGCGGCAATCCTCAGGTCAAGAGCGAGGAGATTGCCGTAGGAGAGAATTGCCAGGATATCCTTGCTCCAGCGGG
>JAQVZT010000188.1 GCA_028708055.1 Methanothrix sp. | reverse complement strand
CGTCCAGGTGCAGGGCTTCACCGAAAGAGTCGGTCACCATTCCCCCCGCCTCCTCGAGAATGAGCTTTCCTGCCGCCATATCCACCACCCGCATCCTGCCCCGGAGGTCCACGAAGGCATCCAGCTTTCCCGAGGCTACATACGCCATCTCAAGAGCAGTGCTCCCCAGGGTGCGGATGCGGCGCACAGTGTCTCCTATGGCCGCTATTCTGCCGGTGTGGGGCCGCAGAGTATAAGCGGAGATGCTGAACTTGGACAGATCGGCGTTGTCTGACACGTGCAGCCGCCCGCTCTGGTCCGAATAAGCCCCCCGCCCAGCTTCAGCATAATAGCTCTCCCCTCGAGCCAGGTCTGAAATGAACCCGAGATGAAAATCGCCCCTGCTCAGGTAAATGGAGACCGAATAAAATGGGATGCCGGCTATAGCGTTAAAGGTGCCATCCAGGGGATCGAGATGCAGAAAGTAGTCCGGCTTCTCGCCTATCAGAACCTCGCCTATCTCCTCGCTCAGCACCCTGAAGCCCAGCCCGGACTGCCGCAGCGTATCGAGAATGGCATCCTCTGCCGCCCGGTCTATCTGCTTGGTGGGTGTGCCGTCTGCACCCATCTTCACCATCTCGCCGCCGGCGGCCTTATTCGCCATATCTCTTATGGCAGAGTGCACGGCTCTGGCTGCATTGTCGCAGAGCACCAGCAGATCGCTGCCTTGGGGGGAAAGTCGCGTCTTCATCACACACATCCACAGGCGGGCCCACTATAAAAGTTTCTCACTTTAGACCAAAAAGCTTTATTTAATGATAATCTGCAACATGCTATCACATAACAAACATGGAGGGATTCTATTTGATCATTGGTCTACCTACTGATACCTTTGTTGGGGTGATAGTTGTGCCCATAGCCATCTCGCTATTGCTATTAATTTGGGCTTTGCGGTGGTGATAAGCTTGGACCTAATTGGTAGCATCATAATTGTGCTCTATTTCGTTGGCCTGGTGGCCATCGGTGCCTTAGCCTCCAAGAAGATCAAGAACTCTGAGGACTTCCTGGTGGCAGGAAGAAATCTGGGCTTCTGGACGTTTACCCTTCTAGTGGTGGCCAGCATTTGCAGCGGAATGACCATCCTGGGTGTGGCAGGTCTCGGTTACGCCTCAGGCTGGCCGAGCATCTGGGAGCAGATCTTCGTCCCGCTCTCCGCATCGGTCTGCATACTGTTCTTCGGAACAAAGCTGCATGCCGTCGCCGCCAGGACCGGATATGTGACTGTGCAGGACTACCTGGCTCACCGCTTCTACAGCCCGAGGGGCATTCGCGGCACATCGGCGGTAATCGGCATTCTGATCTCGATCATCTACCTTGTCGGCCAGTATATTTCCATCAGCATGGTTCTGTCATGGCTCTTCAAGATCCCCTATGAGTGGTCCCTGGTCATCGGCGCGGTAATCGTAATGGCCTACACCATCCTGGGCGGGCTTTACGCCATAGGCATGGCCTCGCTGGTGCAGGGAATAATGATCCTCGCCGGAGTTTTGCTCGTGGGACCGGTGGTAATCGCCGCAGCGGGGGGTCTCGAGCACATCAATATCGTCCTGGCGGGCATAGATGTGAATCTGACTCATCTCTGGTATCCGCAGGTGCATCCGCCTTATGCCAAGTACTCTTTCATGACGCCGGAATACCTGGTCTCGTTCTTCTTCCTGCTCACCTTTGGCCTCGCGGCTGCTCCGCACGTCGTGAACAACGTCCTGGCAGCAAGGGACATCAAATACTTCAAGTGGTCTCCCCTGGCGGCCTTTGTGGTCTATGCGGTTGTCATGTACCTGTGCAAGATCACCGGCTTTGCGGCTCGATCGATGGTTGCCGAGAACATGATCGCTCTCCCGACCGGCGTTTCCAATCCATCGGACTACAGCTTCATCGTGGCCTCAGAGTATGTGTTCCCAACAATCTTTGCTCCCATCGTAGCCATAATAGTGCTATCAGCAGTCATGTCCACCACGGACCGGCTAATGCTGACCATCGGAAGCTATGTGAGCTGGGATGTCTACAAGCAGTTCGTCAATAAGGATGCCTCAGAGAAGTCGATAACTCTGCTCAGCCGGGCAGCCATTGGATTATCTACTATCATTACTCTCTACCTGGCATGGTCCAATCCGCCGGAGCTGCTTGCCTGGTTGATTTGGATGGCCATTGGCGTCATGCTCTCCTGCTTTGTAACGCCCCTCTTTGCCGGGCTTTACTGGCGGCGGGCGACGCGCGAGGGCGCACTCGCCTCGATGATAGTGGGACTGGTTGGAGTATCCGCCTTCAGCTATTATGCAAAATTCATCGCCCCCATGCCCATGCATCCCAGCATATACGGATTTGCCCTCTCAGTAGCGGCCATGATCGTCGTCAGCCTGATGACCAAGAAACCGCCCGAGAAGCTGCTGGATGAGACAGCTACCGGCATGTTCATCAAAGTGCGAAAAAATGCCTGAGCGGATGGTTTCGGTCAGGTTTTTATCCTTTTTTCTTCAGTATCGATTCCCAGTGCAGATTCCCGGTTCATTCCATTAGAATTGACATTCCTGCGGCGCAAATCTGGCAAAAGCATTTAGATCAGGCGGAAGGAATCGCCAGACAATGCGCCTGAAAGAAAAGCTGCAAGGCATTGTTCCCGAAGAGTGCCTGAATGGGCTCTCAAATCGCTTTCATGTCATCGGCGATATTGCCCTGCTCGCTCTTCCTCAGGAGGCGCGGCCTTTTAAGACGGTGATTGCTGATGCCGTCCTTTCATCCGGCAGGAGCATTCGCGTCGTGCTCAATAAAACCGCTAAGCTGCAGGGAGATCGCAGGGTGGCAGACTTCGAGCTTCTGGCGGGCAGCGGCGGCACCGTCACCACGCATAGGGAATTTGGATTTTCCTACCGGCTGGACGTCTCAGCCGTCTTCTGGAGCAGCCGCCTCAGCTACGAGCGGATGAGAGTGGCATCTCTTGCCCAGGCTGGGGAGGAGGTTATCATTCCGTTCTCAGGCGTGGGGCCGTTTGCCATTCCCCTCGCAGCGCGAGGGGCTCATGTCCTGGCGGTGGAAAAGAGCCGCGAGGCATGTCTCTATCTGGCAGAGAACGCCCGGATGAATCGGGTGGCAGATCGGATCGCGATAATAAATGGGGATGCTTTCAGCGCTGATAAACTGCTTTCCAGGGATTTTGACAGAGCGGTGATTCCTGCGCCATACGGAGCAGATGGGATTCTGGAGAGTATGCTGCCCCTGGTGAAATCCGGGGGCAGTCTTCACTTCTACACATTCAAAAAGCGCCACCAGATTGAGACGCTCAAGAAGAGCTACGAAGATTTGGGGCTGGTGGTCAGGTTCTGTCGCAGATGCGGAAATGTCGCTCCGGCTGTCAGCCGGTGGGTCTTCGATCTGGTGAAGACCTGAACGCTAGGAAGGCGAAAATCTTAAATACGGCAATTGACGTATAGATAAGATGGCAAAGGTCGAAACCTCATTTCTTTCCCTCCTATGGCTCGTGACTTTTGCCTCCCTCCTATTCACATAATTTCCCTCAGGGCCTCTTTTATCATTCTATTTTGCGCATCATTATTCTAAGCCGCTCGGAGCCCATCAAACCGGCCATATGGCCGCCAGAGCAAAAGCCGCCAGCCCCAGCAGGCTGAGGGGCAGTGTGTATCCGAGGATCGTTTGTCGTAGGCTAGACCCGGTGGAATCCTTGAGCAGCCAGAAGAATGGATCGGTAACGTATGAGAACATGAAAGCTCCTGATGCTATGAGCAGGACGAGAGTCTCTGCCGGCAGAGGGTAGCCGGCCAGGATCTGCGCAGAAATGGTTGCCGTCACCACTCTAGACCCCTGGGCTAGCTGCAGCGCTGCCGATAGCAGGAATGGCAGCAGCAATGTGGGCAGAAAATGGCCCAGGCGGAAGATCTCACCGGGCAGGCTGCTCTGGGCCACCACATATCCAAATGCCCCGGCTCCGCACAGGTCGAGCAATATGACGCCTGATCTTCTCGATGCGACATGAATCAGCTTCTGCATCTTTTCTCTCTCCAGCATCAGGCCTAGCATAGCACCAGCAAGCAGGGCTACTGCCGGATTGGACAGGATGCGTGCCTCCTCCGGCAAGATGCTGCCCGGCAGGATCAGGGCCACGGGCAGCAGCAGAGGCGCCCAGGCACGAAGCCTGCTCATCCGGGGCAGCTCTATTTTCTCTTTGCATACCAGGTCTTCTTTATCACCATTTTCTCCTTTGCCTCCCGTATCTCCTTGTTCTTCTCGGCAATATTCTCTCTCCGGGAAGATGCTTCTCATCAATACAATGGCCAGGAGGAAGAGGGCCAGTGAGATGGGAATGCTGCGCATGAGCAGATCGCGGGGTGCTGCCCCAAGACCTCCTGATAGTATGATCATTACCGGAGAGGGATAGATGAGGTTGAAGGAGATTACTGAGCAGGCTGCCGTCATGAAGAGTGCCCTCCTGCGGCTCTCGCTGCTCTTTACGGAGAGAGCACTTACCAGTGGCTGCAAGATCATGTAGGCGGTAATGCTGCACATCACAGGAAGAGAGATGAGATACCCGGCCGCTCCGCTGATGGCCAGGGTTCTGTGAGAGAGGCGGCTCAGGTCGGCAACGATTCGATCAAGGCTCTGGGTGCTGCGCAAGAACTCCGCCAGAATGGCGCCGCTGAATACCACAATTGCCAGGGAGGAAAAGACTCGAGACAGGCCCGTGGATACGTATCCCAGCAGATGCTCACCCATGCCGACCAGAAGGCCGAAGATGATTGCGGAGACTACAAGGCTCAGGAATGGACCGAGCCTGGGTATGATCAGACTGACAAAGATTGCGGCCATCAGAAATGCCAGGAACGGGTCCATGCTATCTCAGATATCCTCGCGACTATAAAACCATAATTATGACCTTGCTCTTTTTTTCCATTAAACATCCGAAACGCATTTATAGATAGAAATATAAAAAAAGGCAAAGAAGGGATCTAGTCTTATTTGAATCAGCCCGGATCGTGAAGATGGCGATCTCGGTAAGGGATAGTCTGACAGGGGAATGAAGGGAGTAGTGCTATGAGTAGAGGTAGCTTTAAGAGCAGACTACCTCGGGGGAGGCTTGGCCATAAGGTAAGTCCGGCACTCCTGGGCGTAGCCATGTTTCTTGTTATCCTAGTTCCATCTCTCTTCTACGTATTCCCACATTCTCCTGCCACTTCGCCTTCCTCCGGCACTCCTTCTGGCTCAGAGGCTTCGCATGATCTCTATTCTTCCGAAAAATCATCCCAGTTGTCATCCCGTCTTGAACTGGAGTCCGTCCCCCTTTCCCTTTCAGCCAATCCCGATCTGGAGAATAGTGCGGCCAGCAGTCTCCTGCCGGATACTTCCTCTGGCAGCGGATCTCTTCTGGCCACTGTCCAGGAGTCGCCCGAGATCTCTCAGGTCTATCTGGAGAACACCGGCCAGATGGAGCTACATGAGGTGAAAATTGCCGACTCGGAGAGGTCTCTGGGAGTGCTGTCAGAATTAGCTTGCGGCGAGAAGAAGGTGCTGGCAGTGAGCGGCATTCCCGAGAATCTGCGGGTCATTGCTCTGGA
>JAQVZT010000187.1 GCA_028708055.1 Methanothrix sp. | reverse complement strand
GGTCTCGCCGCTTATGGCGAAAATGAGGTTCGCCATAACCTGGAGCTGGGCGCAGTTGAGGTTCTTCTTCTCTCTGAAGACCTGAGAAAGACGCGAGCCAAGATCGAGTGCACCAGCAGAAGCTGCGACTTTTCAGAGCATCAGACCCGCACCACATCAAGTGCTCCGGTAGGAAATTGCCTCAAGTGCGGAGCAGCACTCGCCATAACCAAAGAAGAGGATATAGTCTCCGAATTGTCAAAGCTGGCAGACTTGAGCAAGACGGAAGTCAAGATAATCTCCACGGAGTTTGAAGAGGGTGAACAGCTTTACAAGGCCTTTGGAGGCATTGCTGCCATCCTCAGATACAAGACCAGCCACATCTAGGAGCGATGAGAACGATCGAGGTTGCCATTTGCTCAGCGGTTCGACCTACGGAGCGGGTAGAAAAGGTCGTATCAGCCATTGAGAACATCTTTCCCGGCCTGATCATGGACATTCGCGCCGACAGAATCGAGGCCTACAACGGCCCGGAGAGCCTGAAGACCCTCCATAAACTCCTGAGGGAGCAGAGGATTCTTGACACAGCAAGAAAGATATTACTGAAGGGAGTGGCAGGCAGTACTACATCATTTCAGATCAGCAAGCAGGCGGCGCTCATGGGTGTTGTGAGCTTTCCACCGGAAGAGGAGGCTCTGGGATCGCTGCACGTGCAGATTTCCGGTGGCAAAGGCGTTATCGACTGGCTTGCTCCTGAGACCGAAAACGGCATGCCCATCAGAGAAGTCGAACTGAACGGGATCCAGAAAGCCAATCAGGAAGGAGAAGATGTTTAGCTTTTCCTCCAGCAAACTGGTGGACAGGCCCTTTGACTGGGCCTACCAGCTCAAAGATCTGGGATACAGCGGCTGGGAGATCGTTAACGAGGGCAAGCAGAAGCTGACCCGAGAGAACCTGGCCGAGGCAAAACAGATCGTAGAGACAACAGACCTTTTTATCACCATCCATCTGCCTTACTCAGACCTGAATCTAGCTTCCGTGAACCAGCCCATCTGGGAGGAGACGGTACGGCAGATGAAAGAGTGCCTGGACCTGGCAAGCGATTTTGCCCGCCTGGCGGTGCTTCATCCCGGCCACTTTTCGCCGCTCGGAATGCAATTGCCGGATTCCGCCTGGTCGCAGAGCATTCTGGGAATTCAGCAGGTCTGCGATCATGCCAGCAATCTGGACATGAAAATTGCCGTGGAGAACATGGTGAACATGCCTGCCATTTTAGGACGGCGTCCTGAGGAGATCATGGGGATAATAGAGACGGTGGAACGGGAGAACGTGGGCTTCATCTTTGATGTGGGACACGCCAATACCAACGGAAATGTGGAGAGCTTCCTGAAGCTCACTGACAGGATGATTCATACTCATGTGCATGACAATCATGGAGAGAGGGACGAACACCTGCCGGTAGGAAACGGCACTGTGCCCTGGAAGAAGGTCATCGCTGCTTTCAATGGCTATAAAGGCCGCATTGTCACAGAGTCCCGCTCCCTGGAAGAGGGGCAGAGATCGGTAAATCGCCTGAAGAAGTTGATGAACCTCTAATAGTGACGACCATGACGATCTTCGATAATCTGTCCAAGAGCATGCTGGAGGGTTTTGAGAGCAAAGACCGCGCCCGGGAAGAGGCTTATCGTCTCTCTCGCAAAGTCGTTCGCCTCTGCTCGTCCTCTATCCGGTCGGTTCACAGGAATGAGCTGGACCAGGCGGAAAAGATCCTGAGCGAAGCGGCCACGGACCTGGAACGAATTCGGGTAGTGCTGAAGGATCACCAGGATGTGCGCTACGCCGGATTTGTGGACGGAGCAGAGCAGGAGTACGCGGAAGCCAGGTGTGTCTATTCCATAACCACCCGCCGCCAGATCCTGACTCCGGATGAGGTTGGAGTTGACAGCGTCAACTATCTGGCAGGTCTCGGAGATGTCACCGGAGAACTGCGTCGCTACATTCTGGATCTCATTCGTGCCGGAAGAGCTGAGGAAGGGGAGTATTTCCTGGAAGTGATCGAGGAGATTTATTACCTGCTCATGCTCTTCGATTATCCGGATGCCATAACCCGCGGACTGCGCCGCAAGAGCGACCTCGCGAGAAGCATGCTGGAAAGGACGCGCGGAGACCTCACAAATGCTCTGGAGCTGGCCAAGATGCAGAAAGCGCTCAACAGCTGCAATGAGCATTCTGAAAAAGGCAAACACTAATCACCCATAATATTACCCATAAAATATTTGGCATAGATTACCCATAAAAATACTGGCATAAAATCACTAAGAATCGCAGATAGAATCACACATAAAATCGCAAATAAAATGACACATTTGGTCGCACATCATCAGAAAAGACTGAATTCCTGGAGCTAGAAAGCATGAAGTTTGATCCCAGCATCATTAAAGAGGCTGCCAAAGAGGATTTCGATAAGGCCTGGCAGCAGGGCAGGGAGTATCTCGGAAAGCCCTCCCTGAACGAGAGATATCCCAGAAATAGCTATTCTTTTGGAACAGTGCACCCCATTTTCGATACCGTTCAGAAGCTTCGAGAGGCTTACATTCGCCTGGGCTTCACCGAGGCCATGAACCCGGTGATGGTCGATGCATCGGATGTTTACCGCCAGTTCGGCTCTGAGGCTCTGGCTGTGCTGGATCGCTGTTTTTACCTGGCGGGCCTGCCGCGGCCTGACATCGGCATGTCGGATGAGAGGATCGCTCAGGTTAACGCCCTCCTGGGCAGGGAGATCACAGGAGAGGAGGCAGAGGCCCTGCGCCAGATCCTGCACGGGTACAAGAAGGGCAAGGTGGAAGGCGACGACCTGGTTTCTGAGATCGCTGCCGCCCTGGGAGCGCATGATGCCCTCGTCTCAGTGATCCTGGAGAAGGTCTTTCCTGAGTTCCGGGAGCTGAAGGCCGAGGCCACATCACGCACCCTGAGAAGCCACATGACCTCCGGCTGGTTCCTGTCGCTCTCCAATCTCCATCATCGCTCCAAGCTGCCACTCAAACTCTTCTCTGTGGACCGCTGTTTCCGGCGGGAGCAGGCTGAGGATGCGGCAAGGCTGATGAGCTACTATTCGGCAAGCTGCGTGATCATGGGCGAAGAGGTGAGCGTCGAGGATGGGAAAGCCGTTGCCGACGGACTGCTCAGCCAGTTTGGCTTTGAGAAGTTTCAGTTCCGGCCGGACGACAAGAGGAGCAAGTACTACACCCCGGGAACGCAGATCGAGGTCTATGCCTATCATCCCGGTCTGGTAGGATCGGCTACGAAGTACACCAGCGGATGGGTGGAGGTGGCAACCTTCGGCATCTACTCGCCCACGGCTCTCTCCCAGTACGACATTCCCTATCCTGTGATGAACCTGGGGCTCGGAGTAGAGAGGCTGGCTATGATTCTGCATAACTCTCAGGATATGCGGGCCCTCTCCTATCCGCAATTCCAGACCGGCTGGAATCTGACGGCGCGGGAGATGGCGCAGATGATCTCCGTCGAGAAGCTGCCCAGCTCGCCTGCCGGACAGGCCATAGCCGAGGCGGTTGTCGCCATTTCAACTGAACACGGCGAGACTGCTTCTCCCTGTGAATTTGTTGCCTGGGAGGGCGAGCTCTTCGGGCGGAAGGTCAGGGTATTGGTGGTTGAGCCTGAGGAGAATACCAAGCTGTGCGGCCCGGCTGCCCAAAACGAGGTCGTGGTTTACAAGCAGAACATCATGGGCATTCCCCGCACCTCCCGCTGGGAGGAGGCGTTTAATGAGGGCGTGACCACGGGAATCAAGTACATCGATGCCTTTGCCGCTCTGGCTGCTTACGAGACCGAGGTGGCGACCATGGCCGGCAATGGATCGGAGACGCGCGCCAGGATAGTGAGAAGCCCGGGAGATATCAACATCAATATCCATCCTGCGCTGGAGAGGTACATCACCAGCTACAAGCACAAGATGGACCTGCGCGGGCCGGTCTTCACCACGGTTAAAAGCGAGATCGTAGGTTAAAGACAAAGGGAGAGGGAGCAGCAATGAAAGACACTTCTGCCAATACGGATGCCAAGAGAGCGGCGGGCGCTGCGGCTGCGGAGTTGGTGAAGAGCGGCATGGTCGTGGGCCTGGGCACGGGCTCCACCGTAGCCTGGACCATCAAGCGGCTGGGCGAAAGAGTGAAAGAGGAGGGGCTGGATTTCTTGGGAATTGCCACCTCCTTTCAGGCCGAGAACCTGGCCATCGAATCAGGGATCAGTCTAACCGCTCTGAATCAGCATCCTATTCTCGATCTGGCCATCGACGGAGCTGACCAGGTGGACGGGGACCTGTTCGTCATCAAGGGCGGGGGAGCGGCACACACTCGGGAGAAGGTGGTCTCCTGCTCAGCAAAGCGCTTCGTGATAGTAGCCGACGAGAGCAAGTATGTGAAAAAGCTCACCTGGCCGGTGCCGGTGGAGGTCCTGCCCTTCGCACTGCGGCTGGTGGAGCGGCGGCTGATGGAGCTGGGCGGAAAGCCGGTGCTGCGACAGGGCGTTAGGAAGGACGGGCCGGTGGTCACCGATAACGGCAACTTCGTGGTGGATACGGACTTTGGGGTGATCGAGGACCCCAAGGGCCTGGCGGCAAGGATCGACCCCATTCCCGGAGTGGTCGAGCACGGCATATTCGATAACCTTGACGAGCTGTTTCTGGCGAGAGCGGGCGGGGTGGAGAGGATAAGGAGAAAGCGGTGAAGGGGAGAGCGAAGTTTAGCAATCCTTTTCCCATTCGTTGCGGAAAACTGAAATATTGGGTGAGGGAATTTAGAGATAATGGCAGCTGAACCAGTTACGATAGAATTCCTGGAAAGGCATCCTTTGCGAGAATTCGAGGTGGGAGCCAGGAAATTCGTTCCGCTCAGAGTAACAAACCTTCAGGTGGATTACGATGACGGCTTCTGGTCAGTCAGTCTGACACCTATCGATGCCATAGGATGCTCACAGGATTTCCTGGAAGCCCGGCTGAAGCTATTTGAATATATCGATTTCCTCTGGAATGAGTACGTCCTCTGTCCGGAGGATGAGCTGGGAGAGACTGGCAAGATGCAGAGAGAACTGCTCTTGGAGTTGTTTTCGGTGAGCTGATGGCGACATCTCTAAGCCAGGATGAGATCGAGGCGGGACTTATTAAGAAAGGCTTTCGTCGCAGCCAAACAGATCACAGATATTTTACCCTTTATGTAGATGGAAAGAAAGAAGCTGCCACATTTCTGAGTCACGGTAAGAATCAGGATATTGGCTCACCACTTCTAAACGCTATGGCAAAAGAGCTTGGCCTCAACACCAAAGATTTCATCGATCTTGTCAAGTGTCCTTTTAGCACGGAGGAACTTTTGGCAGCAAAGAAGGAGCGACTGGCCAACAACATGCGGATACTGAGAAGAGGCTAAAGATTCTTGCAGCTTTCAGAGAGAAATAGCCTCGGCAAGTACCCTGTCCCGAATATACCAGTGCAATGCTCTCTCGCTAACAACATCCACCTTTCGCTGCAGGAGGTCTTCGAGGTCATGCATTAGGGCCACATGATCCAATAGGCTCTTTCCGGGTTCCATTTCTACGAGGATGTCCAGATCGCTCTCCGGACCGGCTTCTCCTCGAGCTA
>JAQVZT010000186.1 GCA_028708055.1 Methanothrix sp. | reverse complement strand
TGCCCATTGCTTCCAGGGCAGAACTGGCGGGCAGGAGAGATCGTCTGGACTGCACAGTCTTCTTGAGATCCATGAGGGCATTCATGACCGGTATGGACTTTTCCACTGCATTTGTTCCCAGGAAGCTAGACCCGCTGTGCACTGATTTTCCATGGACTGCCAAATCCCAGTGAATAATGCCGTTGCTGCCTATCACCACATCATCGGAAAAGCCGTCCATGCAGAGCATCATGTCCCCTTTAACCTGCCCCAGATCGGTGAGATAGCACAGGCCGGAGTAGCCTCCCACCTCTTCGTCCGTGGTCAGGAGAACGGAAAGATTGTACTTGGGCTTGCCCGTCTTCAGGAGAGCGGCAAGAGCGGCAATTAAGGCGGCAATTGAGCCCTTGCAGTCGGAGACGCCCCGACCGTAGACTCTGCCGTTCTTTGCCACCGCCTGGAAGGGATCGGTATCCCAGAGACCTTCTGCTGGCACCACATCCAGATGAGCATAAATCACCAGTGTCTTTTCTGCGCCTACGGAAAGGTCGGCTCGCAGGTTGTAGCGATCTCCCACCAGCCGCCGGTCGCTGCATCTGGACTCAAAGACCTCTTCTGGCATGACCATTTTTTGCGTGCTAAAGCCCATCTCTTGAAATATCGGAACGAGCCAGTCCACAATCTCCTCATAATTGCTGCCGGGGGGAGCTACGGTCTTGAAACTGATGATTCTCTTTAGTAGATCCATGAGATAATTGGCATCGGGAACTGGGATGGTCTCGGGCATATTGCATTCCTTCACTAATCAGAGTTAGCTAATCCACTACAACATATTAAATGCTTTGTGATTTTTTAAGGAAAAATAAGAATAGAGCTTAACAGAAATGACCGAATGCCAATAGATTATCGATAGAATACCAATCAATAGAAGCTCACAGCCTCTTCATGACGGTCTTTCCCATCATGATTCCAGCAGTCTCAATCAGATGATACGCTATCAGCGAGATGGGAGTGACAATAAGCAGGGTCAACAAGACGCACAGAAAAAGGCTCACGTCGGTAGAGACTATTGTATGATTGTAGATATAGAGATATGCCGGCTTCAAGGGCTCGATTATGAAAGGATGAGTGAGATAGAGGCTGTAGCTTATTGTTCCAAAGAATCGGGTAAATCTATTCACAATAAACCTGTTAGGAGCCAGGGAAAGGGAGAGCAGCATCAGTACGACCGCTATCGGGCTCATGCTCAGAAGCGAGGTGAGGCCTGCTATAGGCTCATACAGGTCGAATAATTTGTAGGACAGAGGAATATTGTCAATAACTATGAATAATATAATTAACGATATAATAAGCATGCATAAAGCCAATGCGTTTCGGTACTCAGATTTAATTCTGGGCAGATGATACTTATAAATCAGGTAACAGACAATGCCAAGAGGAAAGATATACGCCCAATGAAAAAAATTGTAATAATAATAGTTGGTGGAAGCCATAGTGCTCTCTCCGACCATAGCCACCAGGAGCGGCTTGATCTCCTGGCTGAGCCAGTAAAAGCCGATAAACAGAAGGAGGGATCGCCCCAGGCTGTTTACTTTGAGAAATATCAGCGGCAATATCAGGTAAAAGAGCATCTCCACTCCCACCGTCCAGCCTCCCTGAAAGAGGCTTGTCGAGTACTGCGGAATCAGGTTGAAGGTGAAGGTGAAATTGGACAGAAGATTTAACCAGGATGGCAGTCCCTTTCCTGTGAGCAGACCGCTTATCATCACAAGGACCAGCAGGAAATAAAATAGCGGCGCTATTCTGAATAGCCGGCGAATATAGAACTTGACAAACCTCCTGCTCTCACCGGCATTGCTGTCCAGAGACAGGTATAAAGTGAAAGCGCTGAGGATAAAAAACAGAGGTATGCCGACAAGGGTCAAACCTATGAACCTTTCCGGGAGTATCTCTATCGGATATGCCCCTTTGGTTAGCGAGCCTGTTGTTCCGTAGATGTGGTAGAAGAAGATGCTGAGCGCGGCAATTCCCCGCAGGGCATCGATATAGTCCAGCTTTCCTGAACTCTTTCCGGGCCTCAACCTGTTCATGACCCTGTCCTGGGCCCTATTATCGACCCTATCCTCTACCCTATCACGGGACATGCTATGGAAATGAATCCCTAACCGCTCAAGCAGATAATTCTTCGCTAACAACTGCCCTGACAAGGTGATCCTCCAACAGACTAATTTTTAATTGGAGGATCACAAGAAAAACCTTTGGGCGGAATTCAGGAGATCTCTGATTTGATGAGGCTATTTCCGCTCATTGCCTTCGGCTGGGCAATTCCCAGAAGCTGTAGTGCCGTGGGGGCAATGTCCGCCAGGATGCCGTCCTCGCGCAGGCAGCGCTCGCAGCCATCGTTTGCTATCAGAGTGAATGGCACAGGATTGGTGGTGTGAGCAGTATGCGGCTGGCCGGTGGCCGGATCGACCATCTTCTCGGCGTTGCCGTGATCGGCTGTTAGCAGCACGCAGCCGCCTTTTTTCAGAATCTCATCGACGACCGCCCCAACACAGCCGTCCACCACCTCGACCGCCTTGACAGCGGCATCGAATATGCCGGTGTGGCCCACCATATCCGGATTGGCGAAGTTGAGGACAATGAGGTTGTACTTGCCACTATCGATGCGCCTGAGAACCTCATCCCGGACCAGAAAAGCGCTCATCTCCGGCATAAGGTCGTAGGTGGCAACTTTTGGCGAGGGAATGAGGCAGCGGTCCTCACCAGGGTTCGGCTCCTCCTTTCCGCCATTAAAGAAGTAAGTGACATGCGCATATTTCTCAGTCTCGGCTATGCGCAGCTGCCCCAGGCCGGCTCTGCTGATCACCTGGCCGAGGGTATCATTCAAATCCTGCGCAGGGAAGGCCACGGGCACCTTCATTGTGGCGTCATACTGGGTCATGCTGGTGTAGAAGACCCGGATAGGCTTGGTGGCAAAGCCCTGAAAATCCTTATCGGCAAAGGCTCTGGTGATCTCCCGCGCCCTGTCCGGCCGGAAATTGAAGAATATGATGCTGTCGCCATCCCTGAACATGCCATCGGCGTTCACCACAGTGGGCTGGACGAATTCGTCGTTTTCCCCTCTTGAGTAAGCATCCTGCACCGCATCCCTGGCGGTGGCAGCCCGCAGTCCCTCTCCATCTGTGAGGCAGCGATAGGCTTTCTCCACCCGCTCCCAGCGCTTATCTCTATCCATGGTGTAGTACCGGCCGGAGACGGTGGCCACCTTTCCTATGCCGATCTGCTGGAATTTGTCTTCAAGCTCCTGAAAATAGCCGAGGGCGCTTCTGGGCGGCACATCCCTGCCGTCCAGAATGGCATGAACAAAGACACTGTCCAGGCCCGCCTTCTTGGCCATCTCAAGGATGGCGTAGAGGTGGGTGTTGTGGCTGTGGACTCCTCCGTCGGAGAGAAGGCCGATCAGATGCAGCCTCTTGCCTTTTGCCTTTTCCATGGCCTGGCGTAAAGCTTCATTTTCAGCGATTGTTCCCTGCTCAACCGCCAGGCTGATTCGGGTAAAATCCTGGTAGACGATCCGCCCTCCGCCGATGTTGAGGTGGCCGACCTCGGAATTGCCCATCTGGCCGCGCGGCAGGCCCACAGCGAGGCCCGAGGCGGAAAGAGTGGTCGTAGGGTAATTTTTCCAGAATCGATCCAGGTTGGGCTTTTTCGCCTTGGCTATGGCATTGCCCTCAACTATCGGGCTTATGCCGAAGCCGTCCATGATTATGATTGCTAGGGGCTTCATCTCAGAAGGCAATCATCACAGCGAATATATTAGATCTGCTACTAAAGGATCTGTCCTTAAATCAGGTCCGCTCTCTGAAGCCCTCCTGTCCGATAAGGGGAACGAAGATCACGCCCATCTTCTTCTCCACGAAAAAGCCGTTGGTTCTGGTTACGAGATAGAGTTCCTGGTAATCGCTTCCCACGGGCAGGACCATCTTGCCGCTCACCTTCAGCTGCTCCTTGAGAGGCTCCGGGACCCGGGGAGCGGCGGCTGCCACGCTGATGCGGTCGTATGGCGCGTGCTCTGGCAGGCCGAGGCTGCCGTCAGCTTCGATCATGGTCACATTTTTTATGCCAGCTCTTAACAGGTTCTCTCTGGCCCGGGCTACCAGCTCCGGCCTGCGCTCTACTGAGTAGACCTGCCCGGTTGGGCCTACCATCTCTGCCATCACCGCGGCATGGTAGCCGCTTCCTCCTCCCACCTCCAGGACGGTCATTTCCGGATGAAGGTCGAGAAGATCGCACATTATAGCCACCATGTGGGGAGCGGAGATGGTCTGGCTGCCGCCGATGGGAAGGGGAGTGTCATCGTATGCCCGGCTTTGCAGCGATTCCGGAAGAAAGAGCTCTCTGGGGACGCGGGACATGGCGGATACAACTGCTTCACTCACGTAGCCTCTCAGGCTTCCCAGGAGCTGCTCTCGGTTCAAATCTCTCGACCCCAGATCCTCTGTATATCCTTGGCTTCAGCCGAATCGGCAAAGCCCTCACCGCGAAGCTTCATCTTGACGATGATGAATCTGAATCCTTCCTCCTTTCGAGACTCTCCGACCTCGAAGACCTCGTCTCCGGGAACGCTGATCTTGAAGGAATGGGTCTTGCCTCTTCGATAGACTGAGATTTTAAGCGGAACCTCGTCTGTCGCCCTGGCCCATACGGTCTTCGTCTCTTCCGCGAGAGCGCTGTTTACTCTGCGGTCGGTCTCCAGAGAGGCGATCTCGGTCATGACCACATCTCTTGCCGGATCGTCCACCAGGAGCTCATCGCCCACGTGCAGCATCTCTTTTGCCGGAATTTTAATGTAGCATGTTTCAGATGTCTCGCCGCTGCTCACTATGACCTTGAGATTGACCAGCCGCTCGCGCTGTACCTCTACGGAGTGAACTGTGCTGCATTCTTCGCAGCGCATCAGGTTCTCCTGGCCGGATTTGATTAGAGTGTGCTCTGTATCGTTCTCACAGACGGGGCAGAAGATCAGGTCATCAAGCATATGATAATATTATTCCACAGAGTATTTAAAGCATGACGCATGCTGCCGCTGCCTTCGCAAAAGACGGAAGGGCTGCGGCCTGCGCAACAGCAGCATAGCCGCATCTCGACAGCAGCCTGTAGCAGTTGGAAGCAGTCAGGCAGACGCCAGGCGGAAGCTATGCGGCTGCCATGCCGCGGCCAGGCAGAAACCAGGTGGCAGCATTCCGAAAGCTGGCAGGGGCACGCTCCGGGAACCACCGAGGCTGTGGGGAGTGAACCGGGAGCGTGAGGAGATTGCTCCCCCATTGTTTTGGACCATCTATTTGGATCATCTAATTTCGGGATTCAATTCTAAGTAGGGAAAAATTTTTTAATGAAGACGAAATATCTGTACGTATGAAAGAAGTTATTAAAGAAAGTGAATATGCTCGGGACAGGAGCACTGACGAATGCTGCAAGATTGCAGAGAGCATGATCGAGGAGATTCATCACATCGCACTGCCGGGCGGCGCAATGAAATCTCCCTCAGGAAGGAGGCACAGAGGCTCGCTCAAGGAGAGGCTCCTCCGCCAGATCAGAGCCGCCAGAAAGGTTGCTCTGGCATGATTCAAATGTAATTTTTCTCCTATTTTATCCTGCCAAAAAACTC
>JAQVZT010000185.1 GCA_028708055.1 Methanothrix sp. | reverse complement strand
TTGAGACCGGATCGGCTAAAGACAAGACGCAGATCTATATTCCTCTTTCCACCGCTCAGGACCTGATAGGAAAAGGAGACGTAGTCTCCGAAGTGGACGCCAGGGTGAACGACATCTACCAGGCGCCTTATATAACCGAGGACCTTAAGGCAAGATACCGCTATCAATCCAAGTCCTGGGAGGATATGAATGCCGATATCCTCAAGCTCATTCAGACCCAATCGATCTTCTCCTGGATATTCTATATGCTAATATTTATAATTGCGGGATTCGGCATAGCCAACACCATGATAATGATAATAAGCCGGAGGACAAAAGAGATCGGCATTCTCATGGCCATGGGAGCCACCAGTCGGTCGATACTGAAGATATTCCTTCTGGAGAGCCTGATTCTCGCTCCGCCGGCGGCAATGCTGGGCAGCATCCTGGCTGTTTTGGCCGCCCGGCTCATAATGTCCTACAATATCCAGCTGCCCTCTGAAATATACATGGTATCCAGAATGAACATCAGCATGAAGCCGGAGTTCTTCGTTTATGCTGTCGCATTCGCCCTGGCGGTCAACTTCGTGGCCGGGCTGTATCCCGCCTGGAAGGCATCCCGCATGGACCCGGTGGAGGCGATAGGGAGCATTTAAACGAGAATCATCGATCAGGGATCGATCAAAAAAAGGACAAAAAAGAAAAATTGTCTGAAATCAATCCCTGCTTTCTTCCGGGTAGGAAATTCTGCTTCTCAGATTGATAAATGACTGCTCCAGGTCAGCGGCCATTTGCTCTGCCAGAGATACGGGAATTGTCATGATCATCAGATCAGCAGGAAGCCAGGGATTGCTGGTAGGATCGGTCGGACCGATAAAGGCCGCGTCCCTGGGGGCCCTTTCCGCCAGGCCGGCGGGATAGGTGATCATAGTGGTGCAAGTAGCCCCTGCCGGTATAATTGTCCTGAAGAATGGGTCAGAGCTATTGAATTGAGCCAGACCGCAAAGATTTCGTATCTGCTCGCTGCCTGCGAAAAGGATAACCGATCTTACCCTGTCCGGCGGGATATCATCAGTGCATGGCCCGATTACTATGTACTTCCCCGGTGACGTGATCTTTCCGGCAAGCTTTCTCTGCTCCTCGAATAGTTCTGGCGTGGCTTTCAGGTGCTCGGCTGCACCTCCATGATAATCCGGCGCTCCCACGGTCACAAAGTATTTCAGTTTGGGATGAGGCTCTATAAAGCCCATCCATACCATTCCACCAGGACAGCAGTGCCCCTGGCCTGCATCTAGATAGATTGGCGGCCTTTGTGGGTCTAACGCGGCTGCATAGACCGCTTTTGCTATGCAGCGATCCAAAACACACGCGGGCTCTGCGTCTTGCGGTGGTTCATCTGCGCTATAGACGCAAAGCGGACGCAGCTTCAGCCTGCCAGCCGTGGCAAGCTTTCTTCCCAACTCCTGAATGCTTAGCATATAGCGTCCCTGCTCCATTCTGCTGGTTCAATAAAATTAAATCAAGCATTCAATCTGCTTGAAATCAATTCTGGCAGTGGAGTCCAGCGTGAGAGGCGTGAGCGAGATCTTCTTATCCTGATAAACGGTCTGCACATCCGTATCCTCTGCATCCGTTTGAATCAGATCACCGTCTATCCAGTAATAGGGCCTTCCTCTGGGATCAAACCGCTCCTGAACGGTCGTCCGGAAGATCTTGCGGGCCAGCCGGGTGACGACGATCTCCGTGTCCTCAGTGGCATCCGCCGGAATATTCAGATTCAGGACATCGACACCTTGGGGCAGGCCGTGCTCCAGCACCTTTCCTGCCACCCGGCGCAGCACTTTTGTCGCCACCTCAAAATCGTGTTTTGCCCCGTGGTGCATATCGAATTTGTCGCCCTGGTCTACTACCTGAATGGAGGCGGCGATGGAGGGAATGCCGTAGCTTGCCGCCTCCAGGGCAGCGCCGATGGTCCCACTGGTTGTGACCGTGTCGGTGCTGATGTTCTCGCCCACGTTGATTCCCGATACTACCAGGTCGGGCTTCTCTCCTTTCATGATGGCGAAGATGCCGATGATGACCGAATCCACGGGCGTTCCCGTGACTGCATAGGCCTGAAAGCCATTGAAGTTCACCTGGGCATAGCGCAGCGGCTCAAAGACGGATACCGATCTGCCCACGCCGCTCTTCTGCCCGGATGGCGCGGCTACTATTACCTGACCCAGCCCCTGCACGGCTTTCGCGGCAGCCTGTAGGCCGGAGGCATAAACGCCGTCATCATTGCTGACCAGTATGCGATGCATCGATTTGTTCCAATGTCCTTCAGATATTAATAGCCAGCCAATAGAGGCCGCCAATTGAGGCATCCCATAAAGGCGGGGCAATAGAAGCCGCCATTAGGGGCCTCCTATAGAAGCAGCCTGTAGCAGCAGCTAACTGAACATCTCCATCAGCCTCTGCACAATCTTGCCGAAGCTGTTGACCGCCTGCGTGCTGCCCTGCACAAAGGTCTCACCGCGATCGCCCAGAGCGCAGATCGATGGGTCAATGGGAATGGCTCCCAGGAAGGGAACATCCATCTCCTCAGCCATACTCTCCCCGCCGCCGGAGCCGAAGATGGTTATCCTCTCGCCGCAATGCGGGCAGATCAGGCCGGACATGTTCTCCACAATGCCCAGCACTGGCAGCTTCATGGCCTTGACCATGTTCACCGCTTTTCGGCTATCCAGAAGCGCGACATCCTGAGGCGTGGTTACTATTATTGCTCCCGCCAGATCTGGGATAAGCTGAACCACTGATAGCGGCTCATCGCTGGTTCCTGGCGGCATATCAACCAGCAGGAAATCGAGGTCTCCCCAGTTCACATCCTGGATGAATTGCTTAATGGCGGCCATCTTCATGGGCCCGCGCCAGACAATAGGCGTGTCGCGGCTGGAGAGAATGAGCGCCATAGATGCGGCCTTTATACCATCTGCTACCGCAGGCTCTATTCCATCCGGTCCTTGCCTCAGCTTTTCGTCCTCAATTCCGAGAAGCTTTGGGATATCCGGGCCTGTGATATCGCCATCCAGGATTCCGACCCGCAGGCCTTTCATCTGCAGGGCGCGCGCCAGGTTGACGGTGACTGTGCTCTTGCCCACGCCACCTTTGCCGCTGGCGATGATGATCTTATGCTTAACTCTCGCCATGCGATCGACCTTATGATCGCACTCCTTTGCATCATCCTGATCCTTGCAAGAACCTTTTAAGGCACATGAATCGCAATCGTTCTTCTTTTCTGTCTTCTTCTCTGTCATGGATATCATTCCGCTTGTTGGCATGCATTTGTTTAATATGATTTGTATAACAATAGTTACAATGAACTTTATCTGCTTTGATGAATAAATTAAATTGAATAAATTTATTCACGAGATGCATCATCCGCAAATCCATCTACGGCATGGAAAAGAAGCTTGCCGCCCAGGAGCCTTCTCGCTATCAGGCCGTCCTTTTCGAGAATCTTGCAGTACTTGATGACATCACCGGTCTCCAGATCCTGATCGAGGCTGATCTCCTCAAGAGTGCACTCCCTGGAATTGAGAAGCTGCATAAGCCGGTCCCGAACGCGTTTCGGAACGCTCCAGTCCCAATCAGGAATCAGTTCCGCTCCCGGGAATATCTCCAGCATCCTTCTCATCTCCTCCTCGCTCAGAGGCTCAACCGGCTCCGCAGGAGTGCGGACCACAGTGTTGAGCTGAATTCGGTCCGGCTCGGTAGACTCCGCCGCCCTGGCAATGGCCTCTGCCTCCTTATCATTTATGCCTCTAACCAGCATCACCTCAAGCCAGATCTCGCCGGAGAATTCCTTCCTGAAGTCTTTTAAGCCTGCAATCATATCCGCAGCCTTGAGGCCTGACGCCGGCCTGTTGATGTCCCGGAAGGCATTCTCGCCGGCGGCATCCAGTGAAGGGAGGACCACATCGGCAGCAGAAACCTCCTTTCGGACGGAGGGGCTGGAGAGTAGCGTGCTGTTTGTGATCACCGCCACCGGACTGTCCACGATCTTCTTGGCTTGAGCGACGATCTCACCCAGGTCAATGCTTAACGTCGGCTCACCCGATCCGGCAAATGTGAGATGATCAAACGGCTCGGCCCGTTTGAGTTCGATCTCTTTAATGACCTTCTGCCTGGGCACGAAACGGTCCCGGCAGGAGGTTAAGCAGGCAGTGCGGCCCAGCTCGCAGTAGACGCAATCCAGGTTGCAGGTCTTGTACTTGAGCAGGTCCACGCCCATGGACAGGCCCAGGCGACGAGATAGCACCGGACCAAAGAGATATCCCATAATTCGTTCCCGATCCGCTTTTCGCTAATTATCATTTCTATGCTGCTTAGCCGCCACGATGATTTAATCCTATTTATTGATAAAGCTTAAATGACGGCAGTCCAGAATAATCAGCATGGACAAGGCTCGTGAACTGATCGAATTGCTCGGCAAGAGCGATGACTACTTCGAACGCCAGAAAACTGCCTGGGCGCTGGTGAACCTGGGAGAGGAATCAGTGGAACAGACTGCCAGAGCTCTGGAGAGTGGCGAGTTCTCTGACCTGAGATACAAATCCGCCTGGATCCTGGGAAAAATAGGAAGCCCCCGAGGAGTAGAACCGCTCTGCCGGGCCCTGCTCAACGATCCGGATCACGTGGTTCGCGAATGGTGCGCCGCCGCCCTGGAAGCAGTCAGCAGCCCTGAGGCGATCTCTACGCTGGTTCTCGCTATGAAAAGGGACAGCTCTAAAGACGTTCGCCTGCGAGCGGCAGTGGCCCTGCGCAATCTCGGGGCGACCGCGGCCCTGCGAGAACTGCTAGTCTACAGCGATTCGGAAATCAGGGGAATGGCAGTTACCGGCCTTGCCAAGATCGGAGACAGAGATTCTTTGCAGGATGTGGCAAAGCTGCTCGAAGACGGGAGCACAGAGGTCAGGCGCCGAGCCGCGGCCTTCATGGGAGAGGTGACTGGCAAAGAGGGCTGCAACGAGTCGGTGAGCTTCATGGCCCGGGCTCTGCAAGATAGCGATAGTACAGTTCGCTGCGAGGCCCTCAAATCCCTGGGCAAGATAAAGGGTGAGGAAGCCTGCGACCTGGCTTTGCAGGCCCTAAAGGATCAGGAATGGCAGGTTCGATACACGGCTGTTACCGCCCTCGGTGAGATAGGCCATGATAAAGCTCTCGATTCCCTGGTGGGTATTATGTTCGGAAATGAGGACGAGGAGATCAGGGCCTGGGCGGCCTGGAGCCTGGGAGAAATTGGAGACGGGAGAGCGATAGAGCCGCTTCAACGGGCCTACAAGACCTGTCCCACAGAAGTGATGAAGAAGGCCAAAGATTCGCTGGTGGAGATCTTCAAGGTTGAGATCTAATCCTAATCGGCCTGCTCCTTTAAAGGAGAGGCTGTCTCCCCCGGCGGCCTCATAAGGATAACATTGCTGTAGGGGTAAGGTATCTCTATACCTTCCTTGTCAAATCTCTTCTTGACCGCTTCCCGAATATCACATCCCGTGTCGAATGCTACTCCCCGATTAGGTACATGAAAGGTCAGCCTGAGGTTAACTGCGAAATCTCCCAATTCTGTGAGGCGGACATTGATCTCTTTATCCTTCAATACATGAGGATGCTTTTTTGTCTCCTCAATTATGATA